>JAKVCT010000056.1 GCA_022448995.1 Saprospiraceae bacterium | reverse complement strand
TTTTCGCCTCGTTCAGCATCAAAAAACCTTGTGAATTAACTTCGTTGAGCCCTTCGGGGTTATTATAAAATTAATTACGTCCACCTACTTACTACGAAAAGACACTCCAATTTTCATTTAACTTGTCCACCTACTTAGGTGAAAAAATAAAATATGAATCGAAATATTATTGTAATTTATCTGTTCTGCTATTTCAGTTTAGGGATACTGCAAGCACAGCCAACACTTCAAGATGTGCAGCAATGGAATACACATTTGCCCTACAATACTGCCATTAGTGTAGCGAATGCCAAAGCCTCTGTTTTTTATGCAACAGAGCTAGCACTTTATGAAGTCTTCAAGGAAGACCAATCCATACGTTACCATAATAAGGTAACAGGGTTGAGTGATGTAGGAGTGAGTATTATTGACTACAATACTACCTATGAAGTGTTGATTGTAGCTTATACTAATGGAAATATAGATTTATTAAACCCGTTTGGACAAGTAGCAAATCTACCTGCGATCAAGCAAAATGATAATGTAGGAGCCAATAAACAGATTAACCATATCTATAGTGACAGCAATCAGGTATATCTTTCTTGTGATTTTGGTCTAGTTGTTTTAGACTTAGAGCTAGGAGAATTTACACAGACCACTTTCACTTCAGATTTAGCTGTTAATTCTTGTACAAAATTAGGAGATGAGTTGTTTATTGCAACTCCAGAGGGCATTTACAAGGGAAATATTAATCTCAATTTATTAGATTTTTCCAATTGGTCATTACAAGGAAGTGCAGAGGGTTTAGGTACTAATTTTTACAATGCCGAAACTTGTATTACTGTACAAGATAAGGTTTATGGAGATATCAATGATACTGTAATGGTCTATGATAATGGGACTTGGCAACATGTTTCGTTTACTGATAATGATGGTGTGCAAAAAGATACCTTCTTCGTGGATAAACAATTTGGCTTGTTTCGGACGGATCCTGCTAAAGAACGTTTGTTTATTGTGCCAGGCAAGAATTATTTCCAAGATTTTATCATGACGTTTACTCCAGCTTCTGGAAGCTTTTTTATAGACGGTTTTTTCAATTATACTATAACAGATGTGGCAGTTGATGAAGATAATACGTATTGGGTAGCAGATCTCTCAACTGGAGCTACCCGAGCTGCTTATGATGGGCGTACAGTGCTCTCTCCTAATGGTCCCAAGAGTCAATTAATCACTGATATGGCAATAAGTAATGATAGTGAATTATGGTGTGTGGGATCATTATTTGATGGCATCAATGCCCAGTTTGACAAAAGAGGTGCTTATCGTTACAAAGAGGGCGTTTGGAATGATTACAATGAAACTACAGTAGATGCTTTAGGAAATATTGAATTTTGGGACAATGTGCGTGTTATTGTAGATGATGCTAAGGATCGTGTATACATAGGATCTTTCATGCATGGAATGTTACAGATTGATGAAAATGATTCTCTGATACAATATACCAGTAGTACTCCTGAAGCAACTCTTGATCTGGCTGTAGGTGATATAAATACACGTGTATTAGGCTTTGCTTTGGATGAAGATGGTAACTTATGGATTGCCAATCATGCTGCAGACTTACCACTCTCTGTTTTGCGTGTAGATGGTACTTGGAAACAGTTTGATGTACCAGCTTCTTATTCTGGGGAAGTTTCAGATATTGTGATTGACAGAAATGGCTATAAGTGGATTCGTCAGACCAGTGGAAATATCATGGTATTTGATGAAGGTGATATGGATGTAAGTGGAGATGAAGAGTATATCCAAATTACAACTACCAATAATTTACCTTCTTCTACAGTGAATACTCTAGTGGCAGACCGAAATGGGATTGTTTGGGCAGGAACAGATGATGGTGTGGCTATTTTTTCATCTTGTGGGCAAGATATTTTTCAGTTTGCCTGTACAGGAGAACGTCCTGTTATCAATCCTGACGATTTTAATGGTCGTTTGCTAGAAGCTGAAAACGTTAAAACAATTGCTGTAGATGGAGCTAACCGAAAATGGATAGGGACAGATAATGGGGTGTTCTTGTTAAATGAAGATTATGAACAAATCTATTTTTTTAATGAAGAAAATAGTCCTCTACTGGATGATCGAGTAAACAAAATTGTAGTTGACCCAAATACAGGAGTTGTTTATATTGCTACTGAAAGCGGATTGATTAGTTTTAGAGGGGAAGCGACCGAAGGGCGTCTACTTGCTAGCAAAGAGAGAGTTTATGCTTTTCCTAATCCTGTTCGTCCTGAATATACTGGACCCATCACTATTACAGGATTAGTGGAAAATGTAAATGTTAAAATTACAGATATTAGTGGACGTTTAGTATATGAAGATCAGGCTCTAGGAGGACAAATGGTTTGGGATGGTGCTGATTATAATGGTCGTCGTGTGAGCTCTGGTATATATATGGTTTTTACGGTTAATGATACAGGAAAACAAAGGTTGGTGACTAAGGTTGCTATTTTGAATTAAGTTGGCACTCAATTTTTGTAACAAAGAGTTTTGTTCATTTATTTGGCTTTGTTTTAGTCTCTTTGAGTCTTAGTCTTATAGGAGTTTTTGTTTTTTGTAAATTATTGATAATCAGTGTTTATTTGTGTGAATGGCTAGAAATAGTTTTATTGCAAGCATTTGATAATCAATTGCTAAGATGTTTTTTCTCTTTTTTTTAGAGAAAAACAAAAAATCAAGGATAATTATACCAAAAATAAGCGTATCTTAGTAGGGTTAACAATTGCATGTTATATATTTATGAAGTTTTCTTAGTGATTTCTATTGCTAAGAAAATTTCTTTTTTACTCAGAATACTTAACTAGTTAGTCTCAGATACTTGATTTTAGTTTCTATGAAAAAATGGTATAAGTATCTGATTATTAATAGGCAAAAGTTTTTTGGTACCAAGGTATACTAATCAAAATAGAATACACAATGAAAATATTAATGGTTTGTTTGGGGAATATTTGTCGTTCTCCTTTAGCAGAAGGTATTTTGAAACAGAAAATAGAACAAGAGGGGTTAGATTGGGAGGTAGATTCAGCAGGAACTAGCAACTATCATGCAGGTGAAGGTCCTGATAATCGTTCTATTACTGTGGGAAGTAAGTATGGAATAGATATTAGTACCCAACACAGTAGACAGTTTAGAAGAGATGATTTCAAGATGTTTGATAAGATCTATGTGATGGATAGTTCTAATTATCAGAATGTTGTCAAACTTGCAGAAAGCGAAGTAGACAAAGCTAAGGTGAACTTGATTATGAATGAAGTTCAAGCCAATAGAAATATTAATGTACCAGATCCGTATTGGGGGAACGACGGGTTTGAGCAAGTTTACCAAATGTTGGATGAAGCTTGCAATAAAATCGTAGAGCATTATACTGCTTTAACTTAGATTAATAAAATTGCATAGAGCAAAAGGAAAATACAATCAAAATTAGAATAGTATAACTACAATCTTCAATAAGCTCTTAAGCTTAGAAGGCTATTGACCGTTAGTACATAGAAATTGAACCAAAGGGGGAATTCAGCAATGAATTCCCCCTTTGGTATTTAGAGGATAACCTCTACTTCGCAAGTATAAAATCCATTAGGATATATGAGAGAAAATGAGTATATTGACGCACTTTGAGTAGAATCAACAAAATCTAATTAGACATTCATTTAAGAGATTTTTTATGAAACATGTAACACCCGATAATTTAGACGAATTCGCAACTCCAATAGCTTACAAAAAAGCATTAAAGAAGGACAAAAAACTCTTGAATAAATGCAAAGGAGTAATCGCTGTAAAAGATTATAAATTTGGAGGCAAAAAGAAAGGGGTTGCATTTATCTTTACAAAAAAAGAACAAGAGGCCAAAGTTGCCTTCAAAACCTTTAAGAAAGATGGGCATCCTGCTGCAAAATTGGGACATGGGACCTGTGCTTTAGAAAAAAATAAAGAAGGAGAAGTTTCTTTAAAAATTCAATTGAAAGGTGGTGGATTGACAGCAGAAGGCTTGGCTGCTAAGGGGCAAGGTCTCTTAGAGGATGTTTTTCAGTTGAAGGCAACAATAGAACAAGCTATTATATCCAAACCAATTGAGGAAGAGAATACTTCTCCGAATCAAGCTGATGATTCAGTGTCTCCTCAGAAGACCCCCCAAAAGGTTTCTGCAGTGAAAGAAGAAGCTACTGCAGATTTTTCAGATCCTACTTCTGCTTTTAAATTCTTAGTAGCCGAATTAAAAGAGATCCAAGGTTTTGTGAAAGGTGATGGTTTGAAGTCTATTGTAGCAGTTATAAAGAAAAATGATCCAGATGAAGATGTCTCCGAAGAACGTGATATTATTGTTAGAGAAAGAGCTATTCTAACAGAATGGTTAGCAGCTTATGAGCTTGTAAGTGATGAAGTAAAACTGAAGCTACTAAAAGGAAAAAACTTTGTTTGGGATGCAAATGAGAGAATGGTGACCTATGAATCCATTCTTAAAAAGAAAGCAGGTACAAAAGAAATTATCGCAATTAAGGCAGCTATTCCGGATCAACTTGGAGGGACTGTAGGTAAGGGAGGAAAAAACATAAGAGCAGAGGTAAAAGCAATTCAGGAATTATTGAACTGCTTCGGACAAATCCTCAAAGTAGATGGGCTTTGTGCACGCAAAACTATCAAAGGAATTGAGCAATTCCAAAGAGAGCATTTAGATATGGAAAAACCAACAGGAATAGTAGCTCCGGATAGTGAGGAATGGAAAATGTTGTTGACTCGAAAACCTAAGAGTGAGAAAGAAGCGCTTGAAGAGGCTTTTGTAAAGATCAAAGACAGTATCTTTATAGAGTATGCTGTGGGAGTAGGAGGAGTAAATAAAGCAGGTGATGTAAAAGTGGTTCAAAATCTATTGAATCAGCATGGAAACAAACTTAAAATTGATGGGATCTGTGGTAAACGAACAACCGCTGCTATTCAAAAGTTTGAATCCGAGGAGATGAAGTTGCCACAGGAGGAACGAAAAACCTTGATAGAGCCTGACAGCAAGGTTTGGAATGCTTTACGTGCAGGAGCAAGCGATGAAGTTGAATTACTAGATAAGCATAAGGGTAAATATGATCATACACGTTTAGCGCATGACTTGTTTGTGAAAGGAAGCCATGATGATCATGAAATTGATGAAACTGATGTGCAGCAAGGGTTTATAGGGAATTGTTACTTTATGTCAGCTATTGCAGCGGTTGCCAAGACCAATCCAGAAGCGATTCGACGCTTGATCAAGGATAAAGGAGATGGTACTTATGATGTAACTCTGTATGCTAAAGGAAACCGTCTAGCATTGGAACCTTCTATTATTAATGTAAAACCTGATTTTGTTACAGACAAGGAAGGAAACACTATTTATGCACATGAGGGGGACAAGGAGCTTTGGGTGATGTTGCTAGAAAAGGCATATGCTAAAATGAATGGGGGGTATGATGATATTGGAGAAGGTGGATTTACAGAAGCTGGTTTAGAGGCTATCACTGGAGAAGATGTTACAGTGTATATGTTGTATCGATATACCGCAGGTGAGGCGTTTGAACTCTTGAAAAAAGGCTTAGGAGCTAAGAAAGCAATCACCGCTGCTACCAAAGGTAAAGGTGAACAAGAACTTTTGTTAGAGGATCATACAGTCTTGTATCAGGGACATTCTTATTCTGTAGAAGCTGTTGCTGGTAAGAATATTAAGTTACGCAATCCTTGGGGATTTGATCATGCTACAGTAACTCATGAGCAGTTTAAGGAATATTTTGATCATTTTTCGTATTAATTATCCATAAAATTATAAATTATTTAGAATTATTCTTAATTAGTGTAAACATTTTAAATACTCTGTTTTTTACTTCTTAGAGAAAAGTTCATACAATCCTATTTTGTTAGGGAGTTAATTCTCAAATAACAATATTCACGGACTAAAGAAATAATATAATAATATGGAAACATCAACTATAACGTCAATTATTGATACTATCAAAAAACGAAGATCGGTCTTTCCTGCTAGTTATACCAATCAGGTCATCTCAAAAGAAACCTTATTAGAAATTTTAGAAACTGCTAACTATGCTCCAACTCATCGTCTGACAGAGCCTTGGCGCTTCAAAGTAATTGGGGGGGAAGCTCTGGGAAAATTGGGGGATTTATTAGCGACTTGGTACAAGGAAAATGCGAGTGCAGATAAATTTTCTGAAGTGAAGTACAAAAAAACTGCGCAGAAACCGCGTAAATCTTCACACATGATTGCGATTTGTATGCAACGCGATCCACAAGAGCGTGTGCCAGAGTGGGAAGAAGTAGCTTCAGTGGCGATGGCTGTTCAAAATATGTGGTTAACTGCTTCTGCATTGGGAGTGGGAGCATACTGGAGCTCTCCAAAAAGTATTCACAGTGAAGCTTGTGCTAAGTTCTTGAACTTGGGCGAAGGGGAAACTTGTTTAGGTTTCTTATACATGGGGTATCATGAGTTGCCTGAAATACCTGCTAGACGTAATCCAATGGCTGAGAAAATTGAATGGATTAGCTCATAAATAATAAAGAAAAGCAAGTCATCTTAGAACATATTAATGCAAATGACGAATTAGATATTTTAGATCCTGATGGGATTTGTTCTTCTATTTAGTTTCAGTCTGTGGTTGAACGAGAACATGAAGAGGGTAACTACTATAGATTTGATGTTCTATTAGATCCAAATGTAGAGGAATTTGATGATGTTTTTACATATACACCGAGCATTACAACTATTTTGGATGAAGATGGAATATTAAACAAAAGTTGGTCTGATGACTTTAGAGAAAAATTCATTATCTGGATAAAGGATAGCTATTATGATAGTTATGATGAGTAGATGTAGAGTTATTGATAACCTTTTGGGAAATAAGTAGATGTCCTCTGTCTTGAGCTGGGGAGCTTTATTTTATTTTTTAGTGTAAAAATAACTTATTAGTATTAAAAAAATGTTTTAGGCATGGTTGTTGACCGATATTAGATTAGATGCAAATGCTTATAAAATCTTAATAAAGAAACTCTTTTTAAGAGTTTTTTAGATAAAAATGCATTTTTTTTTAGTTTTTTAACTAAACTTAACAAGTTTAGCACAGTATTTGCAAAGATAGGAAACAGAAGATGAGATCCCAGACCAACTGAAATCTCATCAAAAAAGTCCAAAAATCATAAAAATGAAGGGTGTTCTGATAATGTGGGTAAATAGTGTTCTAAAAAATGACTTTTGGCACAAAATTTGAAAATAAATCGAAAGAAAAATCTAGTTTCTATTTTCTCAAATAGAAATTCAAAGATATAAAAAGTAAAGGTTTTAATTGGGTGTTCTTATAGTGTGGGTCTCGCTTCCTGAGTAGGGGAGCGGGGCTTTTTTTATTTGTATAAACGTTGAAATATAATAAGTTTTTTAGTCCCAAACAAATATTCAACTAAATAATTGACTTTTATCTCCAAAAATGCTTAGATTCCCTCTCCACATATTTCGCTAATTACTTAACAGCTGTAGCGGTTAAGACAGCTTACCGCCTAGAGACATAAGTACTTACCTGCATCATCTCTATTATACTTAATTAATACTTAGAAAAACTTTATGGAAACAATTATTACTTTCTCCGAGATTCAACTAGACCAACTTGTATTACATTATGTAGGCAACAAAACGATGGATGAAGATATTCGGGTAGCCAAGAAGTTATTCGAATTGAATGAAGACTTGAGAACAGTTTTATTGGATTATTTTCTAAACAGCTTCAAACTAGACGAGGTTTATAACTTCAATCATGAATCTAATCTAGAAATGAATGAAGTTTATATGTATTGCTCACATATTTTTGAAGATCCCAGTCAGTTTTACGATCAATCTATTCATATTCTAAAGCACTTATACGAAAAATCATCACATAGCAAGATCAAAAGTGGTGAATTGTATGTCGCTTATCTCAAAGACTGTATTGTTGATGATGAGTTGGTTGATGCTATCGGGATTTTTAAAGCAGAGAATAAGGATACTTATATCAAGATTCAGCTTGATGAGGAAGGGAATTATGTATTAGAATCAGAACGTGGGACTAATATTTCTAAGCTTGATAAAGGTGCATTGATTTTTAATACAGAACAAGAAAATGGATTTCGTGTAGTTACTGTAGACTTGAAGAGTAGTGATGCAAAGTATTGGAGAGATGATTTCTTGATGCTAACTCAAATTCAAGACAATGCTTTTCATACCAAGAATTACATGGCAATGTGTAAACAGTTTGCCAAGGAAGCATTCAAAGAAGAGGATAAGAATGAACAAGTAGATTTTTTGAACCGATCCTTAGATTATTTCAATACAAAGGATGAGTTTACCTTAGAGGAATTCAAAGAAGATGTCTTTAAAACAGAAGACCAAACTGAAAAATTTGATAACTTCAAGACTACATATCAGGAACGACAGGGGATAGAGGAAGTAGACAATCAGCAAGGGTTTCTGATTGCACCTGAGGCTGTAAAGAAAATGAAACGAAGCTTTAGAAATGTTATTCAGCTAGATACCAAAATGGAAATTAAGATTCATGGAACAGAAGCACAAACTGAAGGTTATTTAGTACGTGGATATGATGAAGAACGTAAAATGAGTTATTACCAAGTATTTTTTAATAAGGAAAAATAGTATCTGAAGTTATGTAATTATCCTTGAGACAAGGATAGCTTTTTATGTTGTTCAGCTACTTAGGTATGATATTTTATAGCAGTATGATGGTAGATCCGTGTTGGGCTATCCCTTTGATCCATTTTGCCGTTTACTATAAGTAATAAGCACATAGAGCTATGGATCATTAGCCTATTCATTATTATTATACCTAATTTTTTGATCAACAACAGGTTTAGGATTAGTCAATCAGGCATACTTTGAATGGGGAGGTGTACTTGGTATCAAAAGGGCAATCTTTTTTTATTATGCTTTTCAGCTAATTGTAGGGTTTTCCTCGTCTGATACCTAGTTCAGAAGAGCCGAAGTCTGATAGAGTCAATGAACTGTTGTGTTAGACTCACAACTTAACTACTTAAGATCAACAAACCATTAATAAAACATAACGACTTATGTTCACTAGAATACTTGGAATCACATTGTTGTTTTGGCTATTATGCACCAGCAAAACAATCCATGCACAAACCCCTCTTAATAATAAATATGAATTTCGCAATGGTTTTTATGCCTCATTAGAGGATTTGAAGAAAGATGCACCGAGTTACAAATTAAAATCTATTCCTAATTTTAGCTACGAAGCAGATAGTGAACACAATATTTTGATTTTAACAGAGTCTTCTCTAAAAGCATTAGAGCAATCACCTATTGGTTCCGTAGACAGGCTTTGGGGGATTTGTATAAAAGACGAACCCTATATTAAGATTCGTCCTAAGTCGGACGAAGCAGAGGTTTTTTTTGTAAAGCTACATGTTTTAGGTAAACTAAGTTTTTTCTATTATAGAACCTTCAAGGATGTAGAAATAGTTATGGACATTTATAATCCTTATACGGGGGAAAAAGTTGCTGAAAAAGCTATTACTAATCGAGAACCTATCTTGGTAGAACAACTGATGGATTTTGAGACAGGAGAGTTGTATCCATACACTACAGATGTATTCAAAACACAGATTCAAGGGGACTCTGATTTGAAAGAAACGGTAGATGCTATGTCCCAAACTGAACTTAAAGAAAAAATGTTCAAAACATTATTGATTTATAATGATCGTAATCCTGTATATTTGCCCAAGTAATTTTGAACGCGTGGCAGAACCTCGTGTATTAAGCAATGATTATGATTAGTAGCGAGGCATTTAACTTTGTTGAACCTTTCAGGGGTTAATCCCTTGCTAACTTTTAGTTTTTAAGACAAGTATATGTATAGTATTTTCAAAAAAGAAGTAAATCTATTCCTAAGCTCTCTAATCGGATATGCAACTATTAGTGTATTCCTATTATTGACGGGACTATTCATGTGGGTTTTTCCAGATTATAGTGTGATTACCTATGGTTATGCATCCTTAGATTCCTTCTTTGGAATGGCACCCTATATTTTTCTATTTCTAATTCCTGCTATTACCATGCGTGCGTTCTCAGAGGAAATCCAAACGGGAACCATAGAGTTATTAGTAACACGTCCCTTATCACAGTGGGAAATTCTATTGGGTAAGTACCTAGCCTGTGTATTTTTAGTCACTTTATCTATTCTACCTACTTTTTTATATTTCTACTCAGTGTATCAACTCGGAGATCCTGTTGGTAATATTGATGTTGGTGCAACTGTGGGATCTTATATTGGTTTAGTTAGCCTAGGAGCTGTATTTGTAGCTATTGGTATATTTGCTTCTTCTCTTACAAGCAATCAGATTATTGCTTTTATTACAAGCTTCTTCTTATGCGCTTTTTTCTATGAAGCTTTTGGAAGTTTGAGTCGGTTGGAGCTCTTTTTTGGAACCTTAGATACCATAATAGAATCTATAGGGATAAAATATCATTACCGCTCCATTAGTCGAGGTTTAGTAGATACTCGAGATTTGGTATATTTTCTAAGTATGATTATTGTTTTTCTAGTGAGTACTAATGCAGTGCTTCAACAACGTCGTTAAATTAAGTAGCTAGCAGATTATGAAAAGAAGCCTAAAGACAGCACAGATTTATACACAGTTGCTTATTGTGCTTGCAATTGTGATTGTGGTGAATGTAATTAGTAATTATTGGTATACTAATATAGACTTGACAGAAGATCAACGCTTCACCTTTACTCCATTTACCTATAACTTACTAGAGGAATTTAATGAACTCAAAGATGAAGATGACCAAATTCAGATAGATGTTTATTTAGAAGGAAATTTACCATCAGAGTATCAACGTTTACAAAATGCAGTAGTTGAGCTCCTAGATGAATTTCGTAGTAGAAACCCAATGGTTACTTATCGTTTTATCAATCCAATTCCGAAAGGAACAAGTGCAGCAGGAAAAGATTCTATTGAGCAACAGCTCCAAATAGCTAGTTTCCCTGTACAGGGAAATCAACGCTCTTCTACAATTTATTATATCTATCCATCGGCAACTGTCCGTTTTGGCAAACGTATTAAAGCAGTTTCTCTCTTGGATAATACCGATGTGAGCCAGAATCCTATTACCAAGACGATAGAAATTAGAAACATTGATGAGGTTGTGAGTCGTTTAGAGTACCGCTTCGCTAATGCTTTACGTAAGGTGGCTAGGCGAAGCCAGCCTAGAATTGCTATATTATCTGGTCATGGAGAAGAGCCCATGTATAGGGGCAAAGATAGAAGAGGGCGTAATGTGCCTTATCCTCTTACTTATGAGTTTCAAGTTGAGTTATCTAAGCATTATTCTTATAGTCCAATCAATCTAGATTCTACATATCGTGTAGATAATCGTTTTGATTTATTGATTATCGCCAAACCTAAGGCTTCTTTTGGAGAGATCCATATGTTTATGATTGATCAGTATATTATGAATGGTGGAAAGGTTCTTTGGTTGATGGATGGAACAAATTCTGCTACAGATAGCCTCAGAGGGGACGGTTTGCATGTTCCACAAGGTCTAGGACTAGATGTTTATGATATGATTCAGAACTATGGAGTCCGTGTCAACCAGAATCTTGTACTTTCTTATGATTGCGGTGGTTTAACCGATTTGCAAACAGGTAGTATGGGAATCCCAACCAATCAACGTTGGTGGTATTATCCATCAGCGATGCCTTATGCAACACCAGAAGAGACTAAGGTGACTGGTGAATATACAATACAACATCCTATCGTGAAAGGCTTGGAAGCTGTAGAAATGCGCTATGCTTCCAGTTTGGATACTATGAAAACAATGGCATCTATCAAAAAAACTATCTTATTGCGTTCTTCAGAATATAGTAAGTTAAAATATCCACCTACTACTTCGATTAGTTTTGGAGAGATTGATCCTAAGATAACCAACAAGGCATTTCGAAAAGGACATCAAAATTTGGCTGTTTTATTAGAAGGTTCTTTTTATTCAAATTACCGAAATCGAGTACATCCTGATATGAAACGTGTCTGGGAATCTAAGGGACAAACTATTGTAGAAGAAGGAAAAGAGACTAAGATGATTGTAGTTGGAGATGGTGATTTGATTCTAAATGGTTTTGATCGTCTTCAGCGAGGACCTACTCCAATGGGCTATGGTTGGAACCCTCAATACGGTAATCATATATATGCAAACTTTAATTTCTTATTCAATTGTATTGAATATCTCTTGGATGATACTGGAATTATGACAGCACGTTCCAAAAATGTTAAATTGCGACCTCTAAAACAGGATAAGGCTTATGAGGAGAAGGAATATTGGCAGTTATTCAATTTGGTATTGCCTGCTGTGTCTATTTTGTTGTTAGTTTTTGGTTATTGGACAATGCGAAAGTATAAATATGAGCGTTAGAAAATTAATATGTTATCAGTAGAGTGGTGGATTATACCTTGACAGAGGAAACTGTTTTGAATGATCTGAGAATGCTCAAAAAATCTAAACTAGATTTTGTTAGTTTGCACAGTAGAGTTTCATTTGCTAGTTTTTTGGAATGCATGGGAGATTCAAGTATATTATTATCAGATCAAAATAATCAGAGGCTGTCTTTATCTGGATGCATCATGACATTTTGCTACAATTGTTATTTTGGTTTATTACAATTAAAAAATAAACAGAAAGTAGTAGTTTATGCTTTTGGTACAGAACAGGGAGATTTTAATCTTGAATTATACCAAGAAGGTTCTACATTGATCATTCTTTCGGATAAGAAGAAATACAGATTTGATTTTGACGCTTTTCTAAAGGAATTTAAGGGGTTCTACCAAAAAATCATTAAGGATCTGATACACTTCTACAGAGGGATTGAGGAATGTAAACATTTCAAACAGTTTTTGACGATTTAATGAGTACATGGAAAAAAAAATCACGAGAATACACTGGTTTACTAAAGTTGGTTTGACCTTGTATTATAGAATATACGATATAATAGTCTTTCCAAGTCTTGGACTTGTTTTATTATTGCTTCCTGTATTGGGAGGATATAGTTTTCTTTTCATGCTTTCTATTCTTTTCATTCCTGTTCTCTATACAGGCAGTCTTTTGAAGTTAAGAAGCAGTTCTATTGAATTTAAAAATAAGAACCTCCATATAGAAACTGAACGAAAAAGGGGAAATAGAAAACTGACTTTGGAATATATTTCTATTGCTAAAATTGAATTAATCGCTTTATATCAGGTAGGTGATATAGTCCGATTTGGTTTAATCTTTTTTGATAATTTTGATCGGAAGATTTGTACTATTGGGTTCTTGGATGATTATGATAAAGCCAACTACAAAACAGGATCTATTGATCAAGCCATAGAAGTGATCAATACTATTCTTCCCAAGAATAGAAATATTAGGATTGTTGATAAAAAACAGTTTTTAGGAATTATGCCAAAATAATTTTGCTTTTATGAGCATTGGGCTAACACCCAATGCTACCTTATGCGTCATCCTTTTGGGACTCCTACGATTCAGTGGTTAGTGAGGTTAGAAGCTCCGAAGGAGCGTCACAACAATTAAGCATAGGGCTTACTCCCTATGCTCATATATTTATAATTCTACACAACATTATATTTTTCAATAATCTCTTTGACCCTATCCTTTTCTAGATAAATCTGTTGGCTTAGATCAGATATTACATCATGTATATCCTTATTACTAATTATAGTTATTCCCAAATCAGTTATCATGTAGGAATTTTCTCTCTGTTTGTTGATCAAACCTAAATCTATTAGATATTGCAGATACTTATAAATATCCACATCGAGTTTTAGATGAACCATTAATCTATCAAGATTGACATAATTCCGAAAAGGAGCATGAGCAAGCATCAATTTTAGAATGAAAATCTGTAAATAATCTTTATTACTACACATACTTTAGGATCATGACTCGTTACAGAAAAAGCTCTGAAGGAGCGCCACAACAATTAAGCATAGGGAGTAAGCCCTATGCCTCTTATGTTTATATTTTTTATGAGCATAGGGCTTACACCCAATGCTGCCTTATGTGTCATCCCTTTGGGACTCCTATGATTCAGTGGTTAATGAGGTTAGAAGCTCTGAAGGAGCGCCACAACAATTAAGCATAGGGAGTAAGCCCTATGCCCACAATACCCATAAACATTATACCCTAAACCATTTCCTTTTTATACATAGCATCCACCTGTTTTAAGGCTACTAACAAACACTCTAATTGCGCATCATCAAAATCCAAATGAGTCACAAAACGAACCATTTGTTTACCAAAAGGCGCAGCCAAAACACCAAGTTCACCAAGTTTGGCTAGAAAATCTTTGCTATTGGTATAATCCTGCAATTGAAAAATAATAATATTGGTTTCCACAGGCAGGATCTTCACCACAGCATCCAATTCAGATAAGGTTTTTTCAATCGCCTTTGCACGACTGTGATCCTCTTGCATGCGCTCTACATGATTATGCAAAGCATAATTAGCAGCAGCAGCCAAATAACCCGCTTGGCGCATACCACCTCCAAACAACTTGCGCAACCATTGAGCACGATGAATAAAATCTTTTTTACCCACCAAAACAGAACCAACAGGCGCACCCATTCCTTTAGAAAAACAGATAGAAATAGAATCAAAATACTGTCCCATATCTCGTGCAGAATAACCACGAGAAACTAGTGCATTAAACACACGTGCACCATCCAAATGCAACTTTAAATTATGCTGATCACAAACTTCACGAATTTCCTCTAAGGTTTTGAGATCATAACAGCAACCACCACCTTTATTACTTGTATTTTCTAAGACCACCAACTGACTTGGACATTTATGAACATCCTCAGTATCGTGTAACTGATCTAAAACATCTTGAGCTGTAAGTAATCCTGTTGTACCACGAACCAAATTGACCGACATACCCGAATTAAAGGCAATTCCGCCAACTTCGTATTTATAAACGTGAGAAAGCTCATGGCAAATAACACTACCTGGAGCAGAGGTATGACACTTGATAGCAATCTGATTTGTCATAGTTCCTGAGGGACAAAACAGACCTGCTTCGTGACCAAAGTAGGCAGCAGTTTCATCTTGTAGAGTTGTTACACTAGGATCATCTCCATGCACATCATCTCCCACAGGAGCATCAAACATGGTTTGTTTCATTGCAGGGGTAGGTAAGGTTACGGTATCGCTTCTTAAATCTATAGGTTTCATAATATCTAATAGTTGATAGTTCGTTGATTGTTTAACTTTTAGCCCTACCCTAAAGGGCTCAGCGAAGCTAAAAATATCCGAACTATTGTAGTAATTTAAAGTAGGAGTTATTAGGATCTAACCTTAGTTCGCAGATTTTTGCAACTCATTGATAAATACAAGGATATGTAATTTGATAAATTATTGGTTATCAATTGATAAGAGCCTACAGGGGCTCGACAGAGCCAAAAAATATTTTTTAATTTTCTAGCAAAAAAAAGAACCACGAACTATTTTCAACAAAGTTAAATCTAAAAAATGAGATCAATAAGAATTCTTTCAACAAAATTTTGCTAACTCCATTCATAGAAGTTGTTTACACAACCTTATGTTATATGAAAGTTCGTTGATTGTTTTATTTTTAGCCCTACTCCGAAGGACTCAACGAAGCTAAAAATTATTTGGATAAACTTTATTAATCATAAACTATTGGAAATGAACGATCAATAAAAAATCTCAGCAAGCATACAACGTACACTTCCACCACCAATAGTTTCTATAATATGAATAGCTGGAGCTAGAATCTTTAGTTGCAAATCTTCTTGAATAAGGCTCAATTGTTGTACTGTCAGACTACTTTTAGCCTTTTCGGATAAGAGTAAATAGCCTTCTCCTTTACGATTTTTGACTTCCAGCGCATTTGCTGCAAAATACTCGCAAACTTGTGTAGAGGAAAGCAAAATGACCTTTCGATTACTCTCAGCCAAGGTTGCCAAAACGCGTTTTTTATCTTTAGTTGCGATAAGCTCACTACCAATTAGAACATAGTTTTCGCCAATACTCATTACAACATTGGTATGATAGATAGCTTGTCCTTCAAATGGGACAGTTTCAAAACTGCAAATTTTATAGCCTGTTAACTGAGCATAAGCCTCCAAGGCTTTAGGATCAGTACGAGAAGACAATGCTGCATAAGCAATCTTGTGCACACGATCTAAGACCAAACTCCCTGTCCCCTCCAAATATCGGCTTTGCTGCTCAAAACTTACCAAAGATCTATCTACTTGGTAGCTATATTGGTCTTGCAAGGATTTCAATAAATCCTCTCGGCGTTCGAGTCTTCGGTTATTACCTTCCATAGGGAAGGTGTAGAGTTGTTTGTTACTATTAGTTTGAAGCCAGTTATTCGGAAAGATAGAATCTGGAGTATGTGGCACAAGTGTATCCTCAACCACTATAGTTTGGATGTAATGTAGTTGGAGTAGATCTACAAAATAATCAAATTCTAGCTGAGCTAAATTTTGAATCTCTTTAGGCTCCAAGTCGGATAACTTTTGCTGAAATACATTACTGCTAGCAGTATCTACATTAAATCCAAAGGCTATAGGGCGAACCATGAGGACAGTATCTGTACATTGTTTAGACACCATAATAAGGTGCTATCATCACATAACAAATTACTCCTGTAATAGAAATGTACAACCACATGGGATAGCTAATCTTTACTAAACGTTTATGTTTATCAATTTTGCCTAAGTAGCCATACAAAAAGGCAAATAAAACAAATGGTGCTTGGATTCCCGCCAAAATTACATGTGAAATTAATAAGGTATAATACATCGTTTTGGAGTCTCCACCATAAGATGTAGGATCAGTACTTAAGTGATAAATTATATAGCCTACCAAGAATAAGGTAGAGAGTAACATGGCTAGATAGATACTTTTACTGTGCAGATCTATTCTGCCCATTTTGACAAAAATCAAAGCAAAAATTAATACTACAGCTGATGCTCCATTCAATATTGCATTGACTAGTGGAATTGTATAGACCTCTGGTGCACTAATAATGTCTACACGAACTCGGTTCAGTGCAAATACAATTAGTGGTAGTGCTATAGAAATAGCGGTAACTAAACGAAATAGGTTTCTTTCCTTATTGCTTACTGTACTGGTACTCATATTTTTGATAATTATTATAGATTATTAAGGAACTGGACAAAATAGACTCTATAGGAACTACTCCGTTCTTAATAATCTTTATGGTGTAGCAAATTAATTATTGATTTTGATAAGGATCTTGTTCTGGCTTATATTCTATTTGTTCTCTACGTTGCTTCTTGACCATTAAGGCCATATGTATAGGTAAATTTTTACGATCTTCTTTTTCTTTCAGATTATATACATCACAAATATAGCCCTGATCACTAACTAAACTCAACTGATGAGGAGCATTAGCATCGACTTGGTAGGCCTTACCCAAGTCCATCGCCGTACTCTGTGGTGTAGTGAGTACCATCCAATTAAAGGTATCAATCTGATGTTGCTTGATAAATTCTTTTGCTTGCTTTGCATCTGCATCAATTAAGTGTGTAATGAATAACATATTCTTACGTTCATTAATCGAAAAACTCTGTTGCAATTCAAAAAGTGCATCCATGTTTTGCTCACATTCTCCACTACAGTTGACTGGAGCAAATTGTACTAAATATAAATAGTCTTTTAAGTTTTCTTTATTGACTAAGATTTGATTATAGTCCGTAAGATTAAAAGCAGGACTAGGGATAGAATCTTTTAAGAGCTTTATCTCTGATTTAATCTTCTTATTCAGACTCAAACCTGATCTAGAGAAGAAAAGTGCAGCTAATGGTAATCCTACCAACAGTAAGAGAATTCCAAATAGTTGTGAGTACTTCGTAAGCGATGATTTTTTCTGTTGTGTTGTCATTCTATTGTATATATTGAATATTCGTGATAATCAATTTTCGTTTGCTGTTGCAAATATATGCAGAAGTTGTTGAAAAAATTATCTTCCTTATGTGAATAGTCTACTACTTTTTTTGTCAAAAAGTTATAAAGTATCACTAATTATTATAAAGATTATAAAGTAAGTAGGTGGACATAATTAATTATTGAAGTTGTTTAAGAATTAGATTTAATGCAGGAATTCAGAGGATTTTACTGCGTATAGCTTTTCAGGGTTAGCTTCGTAGAGCACTTCGTGGTTAAATATAAATTAATTGTGGCTATAAATTAGTTGTGCCGACTTGCAAATATATTTAGTTTCTCATTACCGAAGAAGCCTGACCTTATCTATCCTGGCTAAGGAAATTAGACGATTCCCAAAATAGATCTTAGAATAACTAGATCATTCACTCAGGGTAAATCTCTTTCAAATAACCTCATAATTCTAATCCTTGAGTAATTTCTTAGAATAACAAGTAGATTTATTAAAAGTTAAAAATAATCTTTAATAAAAGGATCTTTGGTTGGCTACTTAGAATATCTATCAAGATATCTACGATATTTTAGTAAAATATGTTATGGTTTTTTATATGTTTTGACTTAAAAGGGTAAATAGAGCAAACGCTTTTATGGTTTGAAATTGTAGCACTCCGCTACTAGGCAGGATACTGTGGCAGGTTGTTTTTGTACCAACAAAAAAAAGAATCCAAGATAAAATCTTGGATTCTTTTTTGAAAGCGACCTATCTACAATGAAGATGATTCTTAAACATTATAGAGTATTTAGGTTACCTATTATCATTTCAACTATTCAGACGCTACTTATTTATTTTAAGTAACAGTCTAAAATATTCTTACTTAATAGTAATCATTTTAGTTTGAATAGTATTATTTGTACGAATTCTCAACAAGTATAAACCAGTAGATAAATCCAAATTCATAGTTTCTGTATAAGAACCTTTTGCCAATTGACCCAATTCTTGAGTCTCTATAATTTGACCATTAACATTAATGATATCTAAACTAACATCAGAATTAGAACGTAAATCAAATGCTACATTAACATCACCCTCAGATGGGTTAGGGAAAACTGTAAAGGTTTCTAATGACTGCTCAGCTTTGTTTACACTAGTTGCAGATACCACAGGCAATTCAACTAGACCACCACCACTTGCTAAAGCTACCCAAAGACCAAACGCAGGACCATTGTTGTTTACAGAAGGATCCAAGAAACCAGAAGCTACTACAGTGATTGCAGCACCACCTAAACCTAAAGTGTTCAATGGAGCAGTATAAGACTGTACTATTGTAGAACCATCAGCCGTAGCAATACGAATTACATAATCTAAGGTATCTAATTCTAGATAACCACTAGAAGCAAAAGTATTATAAGCAATATCATTCACTAAAACAGTAGTAGTATCTTCCCCACGAACATCTACTACAGGCGCATCAGTTGCTCCGTGATGTACTAACAAATCTACTTTTCCAGCACCATTAGTAGCTGCTTCTTTAGCACCAGCATAGATGCTCAAGTCAAATGCTGCAGCAGGAGAATAACCTGTAGTGTTTACCAAACCATTAGCTACAACGATGTAAGTTTCGTCAGCACTTAGTGTTACAGGAAATTGTGCTACTGCACCAACTGTATCTGTACTGTTAGGAGCTGCAACAGAAACTGTTCTTGCACCAGGAAAGGCATCAATAAATGCAGTTGCTTCACGGAATTTTAAATTATCAGCTACTTTAACAGCATCTAAATAAATATCTACACTGTCAGCACCTGCGCCCGCACTATTATGAATAATCTGTACTCTTGGTGGGTTAGTAACTTCTGCTAATTCAACCATTGCACCGCCCGCAGCTGGTGCAACCCAGATACCGAATGCAGGACCATTATTATTCACAGAAGGATCTAAGAAACCAGAAGCTACTGCTACGATAGCACCTCCTGCAAGACCCAATTCGTTTACATTTGCCAAGTAAGATTTTACTACAGTTGCACCAGTTGCATCTGTTACACGAATAATATAATCTTCATCATTCAAATTTACATATCCTTGGAATTCACCAAAAGCAATGTCATCTACTAAAGCTGTTCCTAAATCTTGTGTGCGAATATCAACTGTAGGTGCGTCAGTAGAACCGTGGTGTACCAACATATCGATTTGGTTAGCATTACCTGCTGTTTCTAGACCCATATTATAAATCTTTAGGTCAAATGCTGTTGCAGGAGTATAGCCAGTTGTATTGACCATACCATCAGCTACTACAACATAGTTAGTGTTAGCCGTTAAATTAACCGTAAATTTAGCTACTGCACCAGCTGTATCTGTAGCAGTAGAACTTGTAATTGAAATATCATGCGTTCCTGCTGCTCCTGTAATATATTCAGTAGCATTGCGGAAAGATAAGTCATCTGCAATACGTGTGGCATCAAACCAAATATCTACTGTTGCTGCTGCTGGATCAGGTGAGTTGTGGATTACCTGGATGAGTGGTGCCTGTGCATTAGATTGGCTCATAAATAAGCCCAATGTCAAAAATAGTACTGAAAAAATTCTGTTCATTTGATAAATGAGTTTTGCTGTTGTAAAAAAAGAACACAAAGACAACAACAGCAAAGTGTCTTTTTTGTTTAATATTTATTATTTTTTTGAGATAAAAAATTAAACAAAAAAGATAAACTATACTATTTATAAGGATTAGGATCAGAAAAATACTAGTTTCTTATATTGGAATCTATCACATTCGTTTTGACGGATTCATCAGGGGTAGAGACTTCAGATGTATATCCATAGGGACAATGTCTACATTTATTCTTACAACAATAACCGCGTTGTTTTAAATAATATTCTGTAAATACGTAAAGTCCATTTTCTATGTAAAAGTCTCGACCTTTAATAAATTGATAAGCGTTTTTATCTTTCATAAATGAGTCTACAGTTATAGAATAATCTAAATGTTAAAAAATTGTTCAGTAAAACATTCTAATAAAGATTATTTAAATATTTTTTGTATGGTAATAAATTAGCATTTTGCTTCGTAGAGCACTTCGTGGTTTTCGCCTTGTTAGTCCCTAAAATATTCTGTAATTTTCATCAAATTTAATTCCCTTACCTACTTACTAATTGCTAATCAACTAGTAAGTGAAACCTACAAACTAAGGTTATTCATAATCCACATAAAATAACACAGTTTGTGTCTTGTATTCTGATGGATCATCGCACACAAAGCCAATTTTTTGGATTTGCGTATACAATTTTTTCGCTTCATCATCCCAAATCCAATCTTGTACGATTTCTAGTCCCACAATTCCATTCAAAGGTAAGGGATTAGATTTGAAATAACCTAAACCTGCAATATAAAAATGTCCTAAAGTATAATGTCGTTTTTGTAGATTATTAAGTAGGGTATCTTTGGGGAATATAATCTTATCAGGATGTTCCATCAGATAATTAAAATAGTGCTGTAGACTTTGTTCAACATTACCCTTCTCTTTAATCTTATTTAAGGTATCATATCTTAGGGTATAAGGACGGTTATAATATTTATTATCAAATAAAATGTGTTCATAGGTTCTACGACTCCAAATAATAGACGATTTGGATATGCTACTATCCTTAGCTAGTGGGTAAATTTTGAACCAATAATATCCAGTACTACGAAGCTTCTCTCTGCGTTTGCTTTGTCCAATTTCTGGATGTTCGTGATCAAAATCATGATACTATTGATACTGTAATTCCCATTGTGCCTCTGCGCTTAGAATAAATCCAAAACTGCACAAAAAGAAGCTGAGTAAAGTCGTTTGCATAGGCTGTTTCAGTATTAAGTAAAACAACTGATAATCAAATGTTTGCGAAATAAATTTAAAAAGAAATTACCCCGTT
>JAKVCT010000559.1 GCA_022448995.1 Saprospiraceae bacterium | reverse complement strand
TTGTTCTAAACGTTCCTTATTGCGTCCTGTGATGACTACCGTAGCCCCTTTAGCAATAAGTTGTTTTGCAGTTTCTTTTCCAATACCAAGGCTTCCGCCAGTAACTAAGATTTTAGAATCTTGGATGTTCATGATTATTGTTTAAATTGTTATTTGTGTAATAAGCTAAAGCTTTAAGATAAATCTACAACAATAAGAAACTTTAAATCTCTTGATTCGGTTTAGCATTTTATCCAAAAATAATTAGATTTGGGGCTTTAACTTTAATAGGTTGTTGAAACTTGGAAAGAATCAAAGGATTTCTATAAAAGGTAGTATAACTTTAGAATAGTGGTAGTTTAGATCTTAGACCACTTCGTTCATAGATATCAGTAGTTAGAATATTTATTTTTATGTTGTTTGGAATAATCTATAAGCCTACAAAAAATAATAGTCTAACTACTAGCTACTTACAGCGAAGCGGTACTTACTACTAAACTACCACTATTCTGAAAAATTAAAATACCTCAATGGTTGTTAGGATTATTAATCCAAAATTCAACGTACTATTGTAATTATTAATCACAAAATTTTTCAATCTGATGTCAGACAAAAAAAGAGTATTATCCGCAATCCAACCTACAGGAGAAATCCATTTTGGTAACTACTTCGGGGCGGTGCAGAATTGGGTGAGACTCCAAGAGGAGTATGACTGTATTTATGGGGTAGTTGATTATCATGCGATGACGATGCCTTATTCACCTAAAAAATTGCGTGAGAATACATGGGGCTTGATCCTCAATTTGGTGGCATTGGGGGTGAAACCTGAGAATTTATTTATTCAATCTTTAGTGCCTCAACATGCAGAATTAAATTGGATCTTTAATTGTTTTTGTTCTTATGGTCGTTTGCAGTTGATGACGCAGTTTAAGGATAAGAGCCAGCAAGCCAAAGAAAAGAGCGAAGATAACTTTATATCGGCTGGTTTATTTGATTATCCTGTATTGCAAGCAGCTGATATTTTAATTTATAAGGCTGATTTTGTGCCTGTTGGTAAAGATCAGGATCAACATCTGGAGTTGACTAGAATGATTGCCAATCGTTTTAATAATCAGGTAGGCAAAGAGTATTTTGTGTTGCCTGAAACGATGCACTCTGAAGCTCCAAAAATCCGTTCTTTGGCTGATCCGATGCGCAAAATGAGTAAAAGTGCTGGAGAGAAGCACTATGTGAGTGTATTTGAAGAGGAAAAGCGCTTGCGTAAGAAGGTAATGTCAGCAGTAACCGATAGTGGAGATCTAATTGGTACAGATGAAATGAGCGAAGGCGTAGACAACTTATTTACGATCATCAAAGCCTGTGGACATACTGAAGCTTATGATCAGTGTATGGCAGCGTACAAAGATGGTTCTATCCGTTATGGAGATTTCAAAACAGCTGCTTTTGAGGCATTGCACAGCTTAACTTCTAAGTTTATTGAGAATAAAGCAGAAGTAATGGCCAATAAAAAGGAGATTAAGAACCAAATCAAACAGTCTTCTGCCGAAATCCGCAAGATCGCACAACAAACGATTAAAGATGTTAAAGAGTTAGCTGGATTGATGAATGTAAGATTCTAGATCAGTTACTGTTTTTGGAATATAGGATGCAATTATAATACTTTGTGGTATTGCAATTGCATTTTTTTGTGATGAAGTTGTTTAAGAATGGTACTCAAAGCCTTTGGTAGATCATTTTTAAACAACTTCGATATTAATTTTTGTTGGAGCAAATTTTAAGGCCTTCTTTTATAATTTTGGCTATAGTCTGCTTGCTACTAAATACTCTGTAAGATAAGTAATTGATGATTTATAGAGTAGGTTCTTGATGGATTTCAAGGACTCCCGGAGCCTTGTAGCCATAGCTACAAAGGCGAGGACAGGACGCAGAAAGTCGCAAAAAGATACGCATAGAAATTATTTAAGAATTTATGTTACAGAGTATTTAATATAAAAGTTGTGCTAAAATACAAAGAAGTTGTATAAAAATGAATTCTCAAAGGCTGTAGAAATACTTATTTGATCTATAGCACTCTTA
>JAKVCT010000558.1 GCA_022448995.1 Saprospiraceae bacterium | reverse complement strand
ATTTTAGGCTATGCAGAAAGTACGGTTTACAATCTTCCCAACCACATACGAGAATTATTTTACTACTTGGAGCAAAACAACATCAATCATATCAAGCAACTGGATAACAAGCTGATAAAAGAATACTACAACAACCTAAAATTACGAAGTAACGAACGTCAAGGCGGTGGCTTGAGTAATGCGTATTTAAACAAACATTTACAGGCATTGTATAAGTTTACCGATTACCTGCGCCAAAGCGGGAGGATAATCCTCCCTTATTTAAATATTGACTGGGAATCTAGCGAAATAACACAGATAGAAACCTTGACCATTACAGAGATTAAAGAACTCTACAAACTCACGGAAAGCTATCATCATAACATATCACGCTATAATCCCAAATACCTTTTTGAAGCTATCGCATCAAGAGATAAAGCCATACTCACAGTTTTTTACGGTTGTGGACTCAGGAGAAACGAGGGTTACCACTTAAACATTGGAGATATTTATTGGGAGAGGAGCATCCTCCATATTAGAAAGGGAAAAGGGTATAAAGAACGATTTGTACCACTTAACAAAACCAATTTGAATTACTTACAAGACTATGTGTTTGATTACAGACCAATACTAAACAAAGACAAACGAGAAGAAGCCTTTTTTATCAGCAGTCGCAGTAAACGAATGGATGCGCAGAGCATTGCACTACGCTTGAAATTATTACAACACAGAAGCAATAATATTGAGTTGCAACAAAAGAACATTAGGCTTCACGTACTGCGCCACAGCATTGCAACACACCTACTTCAAAACGGAATGAGTTTGGAAAAGATAAGCAGATTTTTAGGGCATAACTCACTTGAAAGCACACAGATTTACACGCATTTAGTCGAGAGCCTCGACACGCAATAAATGATAGATTATGAACAAGCAAACACTTGTCAGTAGTGACACGCCACACACCTATAAGAATTATCTACTCTCAAAAGGCTTTAGTACAGCTACATCAGAAAGCTATCACAAAAATTTACTGCAATACATTGTTTGGACAGGGAGCAATCAAATAGAAGCAGAACAAAGTACCTATAACGAAGTGATCAGCTATGTACAACATCTAAAGAACAAAGCGATAAAACAACGAACCATACAACTACACATCAATAGTTTAAAACATTACTTCAATTGGGTGGCCAAGGGACAGTTAAGAAATAATAATCCCACGCTAAACATAAACATTAAAGGCATCAAAAGGCGAAAGCTGTATAATATCATAGGCAAACCCACATTGGAAAAAATCTACCACGATTACGATATAGAACACTTAAAAAAAGACGAAGATCCAAACATTGCCAAACGCAATAAAATCATCTTGGGATTGATCATCTATCAAGGCCTGGGAACATTAGAACTAAACCGATTGGAAGTAGGTGACGTAAAATTGAGAGAAGGCAAAATCTACATCAAGCAAAGTCGAAGAAGCAACGGAAGAACTCTAAAACTAGAAGCGCACCAAGTCTTGGACGTGATGGAATATACCTTGCAAGTAAGGCAAGCAATTTTAGCTGAAAACCCAAAGGAAACAAAACAATTGTTACTTACTAAAGGCAGTAGCGATCATTTACAAAATGCCATCCAAAAGCTGTTAGAGAAGTTGAAGAAAAAACACAAAGAAATCGAGAACCTAAAACAAATACGAGCTTCGGTCATTACGGGTTGGCTAAAAGTCTATAATCTTCGAGAAGTTCAGTATATGGCAGGACATCGATATGTGAGTTCTACCGAGAGTTATCTGATCAATGATCTGGAGGATTTAAAAGAAGATATTAATAAGTATCATCCTATGGGATAAAAAATATGGAATAGAAATCGTAATTTTATCACTACTAAAAAAATAGATCATGAATTTACAAGCGGATTTACAATGGATACACAAAGAGTTAGATAACGTGAAAGATCCCACTCTATTGGAAGCAATAAAAAATATGCTCAAATACCGTACGAAATCAACTCCTCAAACTATAGAAGAATACAATCGAGATATTGATTTAGCTGAAGAAGATATTAAATCAGGTCATGTGTATACGCA
>JAKVCT010000557.1 GCA_022448995.1 Saprospiraceae bacterium | reverse complement strand
ACTAACTCTGAATACTTGCTTTATCTCCAAGTTACCAAAGATGTTTTTCCAAGTGATGAGGAGCAATATGAGAATATATATTCTGCTGCATTACCAGACACTTTGGTCTGGAGAAATAGTCTCGGAAATACAGATTTATTGTCAGAAAATTATCTCAGGCATCCTGCTTTTGCTGATTATCCTGTTGTAGGTGTAAGCTGGTTACAAGCAGTTCAATATTGTAATTGGAGGACAAATGCTGTTAATTTAAAGGCGTTGATTGATAAGGGTGTTCTTGACAATATTCTAGAGACTGACACCATTAGAAACTTTTTTGATACCAGTTTATACTTAGAAAACCCATATAGATTATTCAATGGGGACTCAACGGTTTACAAAAGGGGAATCCCAACTAACAAAGCAAGAAAGAAGGGTGAACCAAGACCTTCAAAGGGTGCTTTTACAGGAAGGCATATAACCGCTCAAGATGGTATTTTGACACAAAAGTTCAGGCTACCTACTGAGGTCGAATGGGAGTATGCAGCAAAAGCATTAGTAAGTAACAGAGAATATAATAATATTAGAGGGCGAAAGAAATATGCTTGGTCAGGGAAGTACACCAGAGATCGCTCTACAAGATACAAAGGTGATCAACTTGCTAACTTTAAACAAGGACAGGGTGATTACAGCGGGCTAGCTGGTTGGAGTAGTGATGGCTCTGACATCCCTATTCGTGTAAAATCCTATCCTCCCAATGCATTTGGTTTGTATGATATGTCTGGGAATGTTGCAGAGTGGGTTGCGGATGTTTACAGGCCTATCATTGATGCTGAGGCCAATGACTTTAATTACTTTAGAGGAAACATTTTTACCAAAAAACTAATTGATTCTTCAGGCCAAGTTGTCGTAATTGGCGATCAGGCACAGCCCACTATTGTTTATGATACGTTACCCAATGGGAAAATAGTTCCACTAGAATTACCAGGTGAGATTAAGTACGTTCCTATTACTAAAGATGATACTTTTATGAGAATGAATTATCAAAAGTCCTCGAGTGTAGATACTAATGATGGTGACAAATATTCAACTAGGCACTATGAATTAGAAGATGATCAGTTTGCCAGAAAACCTAGAATGTACAATTCACCTCAAGAGGTTGTGAAAGATTCTGCTCAGGCACCCAACGAATACGATAAAGCAAAACGTTCTACTCTAATTAGTGATAAAACAAGAGTACACAAAGGGGGTTCATGGAAGGATAGAGAGTTTTGGTTGGATCCTGCGCAAAGGAGATATCTACCAGAATACATGTCTACTAGTTACATAGGCTTTAGATGTGCTACAGATATTGTGGGTCCATTAAGTTATAAAAAGAGAACGGCGAGAAATCCTTCTAGGTAACTCAAAAAAATTCACTTACAAAAACCTCATTGATATGATTCAGTGAGGTTTTTATCTTTAAACAATGAAACCTCGGTATAAAAACTGCTTAAATAAAGATCGATAACTCGGCAAATGAAGATGGTTTAACAAGAAACAGTTAACAACAATTCAAACGTGTAAAACCTTCATAGAAAGATTGGCAAAAAAAGATCAATATCCCAACAAAAGTAAATAGATAAATACCAAATAGTTATCATTAAATTTGAACGAGTGAAAATAGAAGACTTATACCAACAATACAAAAGGAATTATCTGTTAGATACTGATACTCGAAAAATAAGAAGAGGATCTATTTTTTTTGCTTTGAAGGGCGAACATTTTAATGGAAATACATTCGCAAAGGAAGCTCTAGACAAGGGTGCTAGTTACTGCGTTATTGATGAGGAACAGTACAATAATGACGATCGAATAATTCTGGTTGACAATGTCCTAGATACGTTACAAGCACTTGCTAATTTTCACAGAAAAAAGTTAAATATCCCTATTGTTTCTATAACGGGTAGTAATGGAAAGACAACGACAAAAGAATTAATTCTTGCTGTACTGAAAACTCAGTTTCATGCTCAAGCAACCCAAGGAAACTTAAATAATCATATTGGTGTTCCTTTGACTTTATTATCATTTACTAATGAAACTGAAATTGGTATTG
>JAKVCT010000556.1 GCA_022448995.1 Saprospiraceae bacterium | reverse complement strand
ATAACTATAGGAATAAATTGAAGAAACAAATCAATGAATTATTCCTATCAGAAAACACTAATGCTGTAGCAAAAGCCTTGTTATTAGGGGATAAAACCTCCATATCTACTGCTTTAAGGGAGACTTACACAAGATCAGGAGCCATACATATACTCACTGTTTCTGGATTACACGCCACCATGATATTTGCAATTCCCTTTTTCATTCTGGGAAAATTTAGGCTAGAATCAAAAATAAGATATATCACATCTCTTTCAACAGTATTCTTCTTTACTATGATTTGCGGAGCTGCACCAAGTCTGCTAAGAGCATTACTCATGCTTAGTCTGTACACCATTGCAAAGCTATCCAAAAGAAAAACCAATAAATACAATATCCTTTGTAGCTGTGCATTCATATTAGTAGTCTGTGATCCTTCAATAATCCACAATATTAGTTTTCAACTTTCATTTTCGGCAGTATATGGAATTATGGCTTTTTACAAAAGAGTTCAACAAGTGTGGAAACCTAAAAAGAAGCTGTGGATATACACAAGAGATATGCTAGCCGTATCTGTTGCAGCTCAAACAGGCACGTTGGGGTTTAGTTTATTTCATTTTGGTCAGTTTCCACTTGGCTTTCTATTTTCAACATTAGTTGTAATCCCTTTAGCACCACTGCTTATTGCTCTTTTACTAACATGCTTGTTTATTAGTTTTCTTTCTATTGATCTGGCGCAGTTAGTAACTGTAGTGATTGACTTTATACTCAGTATACAAAATCAGTCTCTGACCTTAATTTCTAATCAGCAATTCCTATACATAAACAATATTCCCTTTTCTAAGATTGAATTGCTGGCATATTATACCTTACTAATAGTTATCAACAGCCACAGGAGAGTATACAATTGGACGAGCATCAGTTTAATGATTCTTTTTTCAACATGGATAGCCATTAATGAGAATAAACAACTCAAAGATCTTAAGGTAGACCTTCATAGAGACCGTATCGGATATATACTGAAAACTAATTTGTATGGAGAACCAATAGAACACCGTATAGTCTTACCGATAAATACAGAGTCAAAACTTGATTATGTTGATTATTGTGTAGAGAATAAAAAAAGCCCCTGAGTATTCTCAGAGGCTTTTCTTTAATTATTTTCTACAAGAAAAGTGTCAAGACATTTATTGAATTCATCACTTCTTTCCATCATCGGAGCATGTCCACACTTTTCAACACCAACTAATGTTGAATTAGGAATCAATTCGTGGAACTTTTCCCCAACAAAATAAGGGGTTACCTTATCCTCTTTACCCCATATGATTAAGGTAGGAGCATTTATCTTATCCAGATCGTCACCAACATTATGGCGAATAGCTGACTTCGCAGTCGCCAGAATACGGATAACCTTACCTTTGTCATTAACTGTTTCGTATACTTCGTCAACTAACTCTTTAGTTGCTACTGCAGGATCGTAGAATGTATCCTCTGTCTTTTGCTTTATGTATTCATAGCTCCCACGCTTAGGGAATGTACTACCCATAGCTGATTCAAATAAGCCAGAGCTTCCAGTAAGCGTAAGTGTATTTACTTTATCCTCATTGGCAAGAACAAAAAGAAGAGCGACATGGCCGCCTAAAGAATTACCTAGGATATTTAGATTATCAAAACCTTTATGTTCTACAAACCTTTCAACATATTCAACAAATCCTTTTACGGATACCTTGCGAATCGGCAACTCAAAGATTGGTAACAAAGGAACAACAACATTATATCTGTCACTAAACTCCTTAATTATTCCATCAAAGTTACTTAATGCCCCCATTAATCCGTGCAGTAACATTAGTACTGGCTTACCAGGATTAGTCTCCACATATTTAAACTCACCTTCCTCGTGCAATTTCAAATCCATACTATTTGATTTTCTTTAATTGGACTAAAATGTTTGATTGAAATCAATAGCAAAAATACCACAATTTGACTATTCACCAAACATCAATAAATATAAGATATAAAAGCACAAGCTTATGACAGAACTTAGATATGTGTTGCCCACATTAAGGATGCCTTTCGTGAGTTTAAATACACTCATCG
>JAKVCT010000555.1 GCA_022448995.1 Saprospiraceae bacterium | reverse complement strand
CGATGGCAAATGAACTAGGAATCCACGGAATTACGGTGAATAACGTACTTCCGGGTGCTACTAATACAGCACGTTTGCAATCTATCATACAAAATAAGGCAGCCAAATCTGGAAAAACGGAAGAAGCTGTAAGTGATGCCATGAAAAGTATCATTCCTGCTGGACGTTTTGCAGAAGCGGATGAAGTAGCCAATGCTATAGCCTTTTTAGCTTCACCTGCTGCTGCATATATCAATGGGATCAACCTACCGGTAGATGGTGGTCGCACAAAATGTTTATAAAAAAAGATAACTTCACAGATTATTGAAATGAAGTTGTTTGGGAATACTTAACTCTAGTTGGATATTTTTAAACAATATCATAATATTCACAGCATGTTTCAATTAAAAAACTACATTAATGGTGAGTTATGTACTCCTGATACTGGTGAATACCTAGACAATTATGAACCAAGTACAGGCAAGGTCTATGCTCAGATTCCAAACTCTGGCCAAACTGATGTTCAGAAAGCGGTGGCAGCCGCAGAAAAAGCGTTCCCAGCATGGTCAATGATGCCTGTTGAGAAACGCTCTGCAATTTTGGGTAAAATCTCTGCGCTAATTCTAGAGAATTTAGATCGCCTAGCAGCCGCAGAGTCTAAAGATAATGGTAAACCTGTTTGGTTGGCTAAACAGGTAGATATTCCACGCGCTGCTAAGAATTTTCATTTTTATGCTACTGCTATATTACATTTTGGATCTGAAGCCAATGCAATGACGAATAAGGCAATTAACTACACCTTGAGAGATCCTTTGGGAGTAGTTGCTTGTATCTCGCCTTGGAATTTGCCACTCTACTTGTTTAGCTGGAAAATCGCTCCGGCTCTGGCAGCAGGGAATTGTGTAGTTGCCAAGCCTTCAGAGGTTACTCCTATGACAGCCTATCTCCTATCTGAACTCTGTATCGAAGCTGGGCTACCTGCAGGGGTATTAAATATTGTCCATGGGTTAGGAACCCATGCCGGTGCAGCTATGACTACGCACCCAAAGGTTAAGGCGGTTTCCTTTACAGGAGGTACTCAGACAGGTGCTACCATTGCTAAGTTAGCTGCTCCTATGTTCAAAAAGCTGTCTTTGGAGCTTGGAGGTAAAAATCCAAATATCATTTTTGCAGATTGTGATTATGATAAAATGCTCTCTACTACATTGCGTTCTTCCTTTGCCAATCAAGGACAAATTTGCTTGTGTGGCTCACGCATTTTTGTAGAGCGTCCTATCTATGAAAAATTTAAAAAGGACTTTGTCCAAAAGGCTGCTTTGCTCAAAGTTGGTGATCCTAAAGCAAGTGATACTAAAATTGGTGCCGTAGTTTCTAAACCACATCAAGAAAAAATTCTATCTTATATAGAGTTAGCTAAAGAAGAAGGTGGGACAATCTTACTGGGAGGTCAACAAGCAAAAGTTGGTGGAGAATGTACAGAGGGATATTTTGTACAACCTACTATCATAGAAGGTCTTGCACACGATTGTAGAACTAATCAGGAAGAAATTTTTGGTCCAGTAGTTACTATAATGCCTTTTGATACAGAAGACGAAGTCTTAGAATATGCCAATAGTGTGCGTTATGGCTTGTCAGCCACCGTCTGGACTACTAATCTCAATAGAGCTACTCAGTTTTCTCAAAAGTTAGAGTCAGGTATTGTTTGGGTAAATTGCTGGTTGCTGCGTGATCTACGTACACCTTTTGGAGGGGTTAAGGATTCTGGTGTAGGCAGAGAAGGTGGTTTTGAGGTTCTAAGATTCTTCACAGAGCCAAAGAATATTTGTATAGAATACTAGCTTCTGCGTTTTATACTAAATGCTAATATGCTACAATAAATTATTAATTCAGTTAAGTACTTAATACGCTGTAATCAAAATGATTAAATGTTTTACAGAGTACTAAAGTTTACCCTAGTGAAGTGGTTTAAACAATCATCTTCACCGCGGTTAAATCATCTGAATTTCTGCATTAAATCTAATTCTTAAGTAGGTGGACATAATTAATTTTATAATAATTCACAAGATTTTTTGATGCTGAACGAGACGAAAAACGTAGGGA
>JAKVCT010000554.1 GCA_022448995.1 Saprospiraceae bacterium | reverse complement strand
CGTATGCCTCTTGCGCAGTCATGTCCCAGATTGAATCATGATAAAATGCCCGAGCTAAAAATAATTGAGCATTCGCAGATTCAGTTTTTGAGTTAGGGTAAACTGTATCGGCCGCAGTGGCGTAATAAGCACGGGCATCAGACATATTAATTGTAGTTCCACCAATGCCTTTAGAATATATTTCACCTAAGCGATTGGCAGGTCTGGGATATGCATCGTCTCGCTTATAATAATTTATAGCATTATCTATGTCTGCATCTACATAAATTCCCTTCTCATACATCCACCCAAGATGATAACGAGAATTACGAGCGGTAGATTCAGAAGAAAGGTAAAGCTCATAAGCCTTTTCAAGATCAACCTCAACACCTTTGCCAAATAAGTAAATATTTCCTAACAATGAAGCAGCATACATATTGTACTCAAGGTCATCTTCCACACTTCGAGCTTTTTCCAGGTAATATTTAGCTTTTACAAAATCTTTTTTAATTCCATTTCCAATTAATAATCTTTCGCCTGTATAAATATGCGCATATGGATATCCCAATTCAGATGCATCAATATAGTATTTTGTTGCAAGCGTTTGATCGGCTTCAACTCCAATACCATTTTTGTAACATCTGGCTAAATTATAAGTAGCTATGTCCATTCCTTCGCCTGCTAACGTAGCAAAAATTTTGAAAGCCTCTTCGGGGTCAGATTCAACACCAATACCGTCTTCCAAACATTCAGCCTTAAGATTTAATGCTAACTTGCTGCCTAAATCTGCACCTTTTTGTGCATGAAAATAAGCAGATTTTTCGTCAACTTGAACACCCCATCCATAGAGTAAATATTTACCAAGATAATAGTGCGCATCCGCAATTTCTGAATTTTTAGTCTTACTAAAATATTTATACGCTTGAACGTCGTCTTCTTGGCCATCATAATATATTGCTATTGTGTAGCTAGCTTCTTCAGATCCGGCGTTTGATGCCAACTCAAGCCATCTTAGACCAGCATCACGATTGTCTTCTATTAATGATTTGCCGAGCTCTGCTTGAGCATCAGCTAGGCCTAACTTTGCTGCTTCTTTCAGAAATTTTGCTGCATCTGCTTCATTAAGCATTTGGTGATCTTCGTCACTATAGAGCAAAGACAAGTTGTATGCTGCTACTGCATTGCCTTGTTCAAATGCCTCCAGAAATTTTCCTTCAGCAAAAGATGTGTTGTAGTCTAAAAAAGCTCCTTCTAGATATAATTCACCGAGTTTATTTAATGCAGGCGCATATCCTTGGTCTGCAGATAATGTTAAAAACTTTATCATTTCAGACGGCTTGGATTGTTTTAGTGCATAAGAAAACTGAGCATTTGGATCACCAGCGTTAGCTTGTTCCTCTAAGCTAGGTGTTTTTCGGGATGAATATTTTCCCCCTTTATTGTTTGTAGATATTGGTGATGCTTGTCTTTGAGACTGATTTCTTTCAATCGATGGAGATTCAAGCTCTCTAGCAACCTCTTCTAGCCCAGCTTCAAGATCTTTAGCTGCTTGCTCTATTAGATCTTTAAAGCCAAAACCATGCAAAGCAACTGAGGTGACGATCGCTACAAAATATACAATTTTTTTATTTAACATATTAAATTCCTCCTAATTCCTAGATGTCGACGCTTAGAGCCTTACCATCTTGGTCAATAATGGTAATTCTTTTTTCATTCACTGATACAATATCATCTGGATATATCCCAAGACCGTTACCTATGTACGATGGGGACATATACAAATCAGGAAGGATATCCAAAATTGTTGTAACGTTAACTTCTTCGTCTTCAAAATATTCTTTACTGGCAATTTTTATTTCATCTAAAATAAACTTTTGTGTAATATCATAATATTCCTCTAAACTAGAGTAGAATTCATAATCATTATCACCCAAACTTTCGATATAGTACTCTGAGCCGTCAAAACCTTTAACACCAATAGGATCTCCTGCTCTAATAATAATATTTGAGAATATTAATCCTTTGTAAACTTCTCCAATATAACTAATATTACAAAGCTTGTCGTCTATCTCCATTAGTAGATCTGAACTGACGTCATCTGCATTCT
>JAKVCT010000553.1 GCA_022448995.1 Saprospiraceae bacterium | reverse complement strand
TGATGTGGTAATAATTGGATTACCCAACTCCTTTACAATCGTTCGAGTTATATTTTGGTCTGGGATTCGGATACCTACGGTTTTTTTCTTGGCCTGTACTATTTTGGGTACTTTATTATTGGCGTTTAAGATGTAAGTGTAAGGACCCGGGAGTGTCCTTTTCATAGACTTGAACACTGTATTGTCAATTTGCTTAGTGTATTGACTAATATCGCTTAAGCCGTAACAGATAAAAGAGAATTTAGACTTATCCGGTTTAATACGCTTTATTCTACACAGTTTATCTATTGCTTTTGGGTTGAAAAGATCACAACCAATCGCATAAATAGTGTCTGTAGGATAGATGATTACGCCCCCATTTCTAAGACATTCTACTACTTCTAGAATTCTTTTCTCTTGAGGATTATCCGGGTTTATACTTATTAGCATATTCAAAAATAGTTATACATAACGAATACGACATTATTTGCCATTATTTTTCTACTTTTGAGTAAACGTAATTTCTGAAGAATGGATTTGAAAAAAAGAAAAATATTGGCTCTCTTGATTCTAGTTTCGTCAATCCTTTTTTCGACCGCTAGCTTTTATATTTATTCAATAATTAAGGCTCCAAATATATTGGTAGATCAGGACGATGCTACAATCTACATCTATCCAGGAACAAGCTTTAAAAGCTTAAGGGACTCTTTGTTTAGGGTTAATATTGTGCATGAACTAGTGCCTTTTGCCTTTGTTTCAAAAGTGATGAAGTATCAAGAGAATGTAAAACCTGGAAAGTATAAGCTTAAAAAAAACATGAGCAATGTGGAAGCAATACGATTGCTTAGATCTGGAGCTCAAGAGGTAGTGAATGTACGTTTTAGTCATGGTAGATACGTTGAAGATATTTTAGGAGAGCTTACTGAAGATGTATTGGCGGATTCTACTAAATTATCAGCTTTGGTAAACAATGATAATGTTGTAAAAGGATATGGTTTTTTACCCGAAACCTTTATCAGCATGTTTATTCCTAATACTTATCAGATGTATTGGTTGACCGATGAGGTTCAAATTCTTGATCGTATAAAGTATGAGTACGATCAATTTTGGAATGAAGAAAGAATCAGGAAATTGAAAGATTTAGGAATGTCTAAAGTAGAGGTGTCTACATTAGCCTCCATCGTAGATTCTGAGACTGCAATGAGTGATGAAAAACCGAAAGTGGCAGGTTTATATGTAAATAGACTAAAACAAGGTTATAAGTTACAGGCTGATCCTACATTAGTGTTTGCTCATGGTGATTTTACCATTAAAAGGGTTTTAGATAAACATAAGGAAATAGATTCACCTTACAATACGTACAAGCATTATGGTTTGCCTCCTGGTCCAATTAGGTTGCCGAGTATTTCGGGGATAGATGCAGTGTTAAACTATGAAAAACATGATTACTTATATTTCTGTGCAAAGGAGGACTTTAGTGGTTATCACAATTTTGCGAAGACGTATACTCAACATTTGATGTATGCTGAAAAGTATCATAGGGCATTAAATCGAAACAAGATTTACAAATGATAGTACACGAAACACAAATTAGAGTAAGGTATGCTGAAACTGATAAAATGGGGTACGTGTACTATGGGAATTATGCTACCTATTTTGAAGTTGCTAGAGTTGAAATGTTAAGATCTCAGGGTGTTTCATATGCCTCAATGGAAGACAGTGGTGTGATGATGCCGGTTTTAGAAACTTCGCATAAGTTTTTTAAGCCAGGTCTATATGATGATTTATTAACCATTAAGACCTATATTGAGGAAAAACCAGGTGTTAGGGTCTTTTTCGACTACGAAGTATTTAATGAAAAAGGAGATAAGCTTAGCATAGGTAAGACTACATTGGTCTTTGTAAATAAGGAAACGGGTAAACCTTGTAATCCGCCTGAGGTTTTCAAAAAGGCTGTATGTTCAAAGTTTGATGAATAATATCAAGGAGAAAATATTGAACTCTAAATTGGTGACTTCTTTAGTGAAGTTGTCAATGAATATTCGAGTTAGTAAGAGGAATGAGAGAATTACTCTTTTTGATGCTATTCGATTTATTGGTCAGGAACTAAAGGAC
>JAKVCT010000552.1 GCA_022448995.1 Saprospiraceae bacterium | reverse complement strand
CGTGATTTGTCCAAACTCTAAAAGAAATTAGTTTCACTGAGCCCTTCGGGGTTTACTTCGTAGAGCCCTTCGGGGTTAGTTTCACTGAGCCCTTTGGGGTTTACTATAAATTACTTTTGTCCACCTACTTACTTAATAGAGTGTAATATAAATTTCATGAGCTAATTAGCTTAATTTTTTATTGGCGCAGAGCTCACCCCGAAGCGCTCTACGAAGTAAAAGGTCTGCGCTTTAGATGGATGTATTTTGTATCTATAGTGAAGGCGAGCCCTTCGTCAAGTTTCATTAAAAATTAAAAAATATTTATTACCAACTACTCAACTCCTTTGTTTTATTAAAACAAAACATCTCTTTTTGAATTTCGTATCATTATATTGTTCTCTAAACATGAAAAAATAAACCCCGTATGAAAAAAGAATTTCCTCTCAAAATGTGCTGTTTATTCCTAACAGGATTACTAATTAGTTTTAGTTCTTGTCAGAAATTAGGTAAAATAGCAGGAACGGATGTAGACGATTGGGACCCAGATTTGGCACTAGCTATTATCAACACTAAGATAACTCCCCAAGAACTTCTAGACTCTTTCCGGACAGATGGTTTTGTTCAGGTAGAATCAGATGGTTCTATCAGATTGGTTTATCAAGGTAATGTAATTTCGAGTACAGGACAAGAGATCTCTACCTTAGACGATTTCACTTTACCTGTGCCTGATTCTAGTATTGTCGCTCAATACAATTTCCCAGTGGGTAATACAATTGATATCGTAGATTTTAAGGCAGGCACCTTAGAGTACGTTTTGCAATCTCCTGCTAATGAGGTAGTTAGTGTAGTTTTACAATTTCCTTCTGCTACTCAAAACGGACAAGTTTTGGAAGAAACTGTTGTGTTGAACAATACCAGTTCTGTGACAGGTTCGTTTAGTCTGGCAGCTTCTCGTTTCAATTTTAATAATAGCAATAATGAGTTCCCCATTCGTTATGTAGCAACGAGACAATCTGATGGTCAACCTATTTTATTGACTAATGCAGAGGTAACATTCCGAGATCTAGAATATTCATACATGCAAGGATACATTGGCAACTATGATTTTAATTTCCCTTTAGACACTGTGATTTTAGATATTTTTGGGAACTGGAAACAAGGAGAAATCTACTTTGAAGAACCCAAGATTGATATTATTGTACGCAATTCTTTTGGATTACCTATTCGGATGAATATAGATCGCTTAGATGCTGATACTTACCAAGGTGGTTTGCTTGCACTGAATGCACCTCAATTGCAGGGGGGAATTGATTTTGATTATCCAAGCTTGACAGAGGTTGGCGCAGTGAAAACAACAACCATAACGGTGGATAATAGTTCCAATCTACCTGCGATCATCCAAAATGTTCCCTATCAAATTTACTATGAACTTGGCGCAGAGGCCAATCCTGATAATAATTCTTCTATTATTGGACATCTGACAGATACGAGTAAGTTTGAAGTGGATGTCAATGTAGAATTACCTTTGTATGGTTGGGCAGATGATTTTGTCGTGGAGGATACTTTCAATCTTGATTTATCAACTTATGAGGAATTTGATGCCTTAGATTTTAAATTAATTACTGAAAATGGATTTCCTGCCGAAGCTCGAATGCAGTTGTATTTTGAAGATGCTTCAGGCAATGTCTTAGATTCATTGATCCACGAAGAAACTCCAATTATTGTGGCTGCGGCACCAGTGGATGGAACAGGAAGAGTAACCGAACAAGTTATTACTACGACAACTTCTTCTTTTCCTGAGACACGTTATGATGGGATTCGCTACAATGCAAAAATTGTGCGCCTCAAGGCTTCTTTTCGTACAACAGATGCAGGTACTTCTTCTGTTCGTATTTATTCCGACTATGAATTAGGAATCAAGTTTGGTGCGCGTGGTAACTTGGATGTAGAGGCACTTTGAGTATAAGTAGCCGAATACAACTCTCTGATAGGAAAATAGGGAGTCGCTCACCAGAACCAAATTTATTTATCAGTATTTAAGTAGATAGCCACAATTAATTTGTATTTAATTTAATCAGCCTTTTTGCGCTGTACTTTGTTAAAAAGCCTCGTG
>JAKVCT010000551.1 GCA_022448995.1 Saprospiraceae bacterium | reverse complement strand
ATACCCGTATTCCTGATAAAAATAGGATGGGATAAAACATTGCCTCTATAGGGTTTAAATTCTGCTTTTTCATAATCTTCTATTGCCTTTTGACTAGAACCGGGAGGAGGAGGTGGTGGATGTGTATAATATTGGGCAGAGCCTACATCTCGAGAGGTATCTACATAAAGCTCTAAATTCGAGAAGCTTTTGATTTGAAAGCTATCTCTATTAGGAAATCCAAATTCGCCACGATCTCCAACATATTTAGAATTATAGACAAGAATAATAGAATCTTGAATCTCACCCCAATACATGGGAGCGTATATTTTAGAGGTAAAATATTCTACCTCAGCCAAGTGTAACTTATTCCTAAAAGTATCGACCAAGACGATATCAGAACTCCAATGCTCTGAATTAGTTTGTTGACTCTGAGTTGGCGAATCACAACTTTGCATTAAAATGCAAGTGAGGAAAATCAATAATAAATTGTTTATTGAGTTCATAATGAGGTTTCTTTTGGGTGAACTAAATCATAATCAATACTTCCTTCAAATTCATTAGAATAGATACGGTATTTATCATTAAAGTATTTTTTTTTATTAAAAACCCATCCATAAGCGATTCGAAATTTGGTTTTATAATTTCCTTTATAGATTGGAGAACTTGCAACAACAATTTGCTGAGCACCTAAATAAAAAGGACCAATACCATCATCAGGTCCACCACAGTAGTTTGGTGTAGTTTGAAGTATTTGCCACTCACCATTACGATCTTGTGCTTGTAAGAGAAGATAAAGTGATTCTCCATATCCAATAGTTATTTCAGAAGTCTTATTGTTTTTCATGAATACAGGATGACATAAAATATTGCCTCTGCCAAAAATAGGTTGCCAATTTTTTCTAGCAAGACGATCTTCTAGTGGTGGTGAGTCGTTTAGCCTTTTATAATATCCTATAAATTGATTGGTATCTACATATATTGTCAAATTAGGATAGTCTAAGCGCTTTCCAGTCAGTGGAGAATTGGGTATGACAGGTTCTCTCCTAAAGAATCTTACAGGTGCTAATTCAGTAGGAGAATTATAGGTCATAAAGATTTTAGAAGTGTCATTTCCAATATAAAAAGGTGGAATTCCTCTAGGCATTCCATATAATCCTTCTGTGTAAGGCTGAAGTTCATTGGTAAAAGTATCTATCAGTGTAATATGCTCAAATGGATTTTGATTAGAATCCATATCTTTTGCATGTTCAGAAGAACAACTTTGCATTAAAATGCAAGTGAGGAAAATCAATAAAACAGTAGTTTTCGGATGCATAGCAATAGTTTTTTAAGTATCAAAATAGAAGGAGCGAGGCTGCTTTAGCTCCTCGCTACTAGGTACACCATAACACTGGTTTTTAGTGAATTAAATCATAATCAACATAGCCCGTGAACTCATTAGAATAGAGTCGATTCTTTTCTATTTCACTATGATGATAAGCAAAAGCCAAGCGCAATTTAGTTTTATAATTTCCTGTAAAAACGGGGCAACTTGCAAGTGCAATCTGTTGAGAACGCAAATAAAAATAATTGAATCCATCATCATCCATACAATATTTAGCCAATCGAGAAACAGTACGCCATTCACCCTTAGTATCTTGTGCTTGTAATAAAAGAAAGAATGTGTTTTCGATTCCAAGAAGAACAGCTTGAGATCGATGGTTTTTTATAAAAACAGGATAGGATAAAACATTACCTCTACCATAAACTGGTTGCCAAGTTCTCCAAGCAGCACGATCTTCCCAAGGAGGAGATTGATTAATTATTGTGCGGTTCCCAATGTACTGGCTAGAGTCAACATAGATTGTTAGATTAATGTTATCTATAAAATTCCCTGTTAAAATAGAAGGATGTGAAGAAAATATATCTCCCATTAACATCTCAAAAGGATTTACTTCATCAGGTGCATTGTAGGCTAAAAATAGCTCTGAGGTATCTTCCCCAATATAAAAAGGTGGAATAATTAAGGTCTCATAAGAAGTTTCTAATGAGGAGGGTGATAATTTGTTGGTAAAAGTATCTATCAGTGTAATATGCTCAAATGGATTTTGATTAGAATCCATATCTTTTGCATGTTCAGAAGA
>JAKVCT010000550.1 GCA_022448995.1 Saprospiraceae bacterium | reverse complement strand
TTTGCAAAGCAGTCTGGCAACAAAGAATCATTAAAAGATTTAAAGAAAGATATTGAAAAGCAACTTAAAGACAATTTTGAAAAAACTCAAAAAGATATCAAAATTGAAGCTTTATTAGATATTTTGAAGATGGAAGAGAAGCATGGGGGAGTCATTATGGATTGACATATTTAGATGTTTATAATAATGGATATTTTACACCAATAGTGAAGGTAGAATGTGAACATTTGCGTCCATTATATTATGGTGATAAAGTTATTATACAGGTAATCTACATTGACAGTATTGCCGCTAAATTGCAGTATGAATATAAAGTATTGAGAGCCGAAGATAATACAGTAGCAGCTGTAGGTAGTACAACACAGGTTTTTCTAGATCAGAATAGAGAATTATGCATTACACTCCCTGATTTTGTGGAGCAGTGGAAGAAAAAATGGGAACTTCTATAAGTTATAAAATTGAAAAAAAAGCAAATAACATATATAGTAGCAGATAATATTATAACTGCTTTAGGATTCACAACTGCTGAGAACATTCAAAAGATAGAGCAGGAACAAACAGGTGTACAAAAGCATCAGAATCCAACTCTCTTTCCTAGGCCATTTTGGGCTGCATTGATTAATGATGAGCAACTAAATGTAGAAGTTAAAACTAAAATTGAACAACCTGAAAAGTATACAAGATTAGAGCAACTTATTATACTCTCTATTCAAGATATTTTAGCACAAACTCAGCTAGATTTAACCCAAAAAGATACTCTAATAATATTAGCTTCTACTAAAGGGAATATAGATCTTTTAGAGCACAAAAATAGAGGAGAGTGGCCCAAAGAACGTGTACAACTAGGAGCCTTAGCAAAGGTAATACAAGAGTATTTTGAAAATCCTAATACACCATTAGTTGTTTGCAATGCTTGTGTATCTGGAGTATTGGCCTTAGAGGTAGCAGAACGATTATTACAACAAGGAAAATATAAGAATATTTTGGTAGTGGGAGGAGATATTATCTCTGAATTTACACTATCAGGATTCGATTGTTTTAAGGCTATGAGCAATGCTCCTTGCAAACCTTATGATACCAATCGAACAGGCATCAATTTAGGGGAAGGTGTAGCAACAATGTTGCTCTCTACACAAAAACCAAAACAACAAGAGTATATTACCTTAGATGGAGTAGGGTCTTCTAATGATGCCAATCATATCTCAGGACCATCACGGACTGGAGATGGTTTATATTTAGCCATAATAAGGGCCCTAAAAGCAGCTGGAAGTGAAGCTGAAGAGCTGGATTATTTATCTATGCATGGAACTGCAACTCCTTATAATGATGAAATGGAATCAAAGGCCTTGGCTTTAGCTGATTTATCAAAGGTGCCTCTAAATAGTTACAAAGGTTATTTTGGGCATACTTTAGGAGCTGCGGGACTTATTGAATCTATTATCGCTACTCAGAGTTTGAAAAAAAATATGCTATTTAGGTCATTGGGATTTAAAGAGCTAGGTGTTCCACAACCCATCAACGTAATTCAAACTACAACCTCTAAAGTATTGACAAAAAGTCTAAAAACGGCCTCTGGTTTTGGAGGGTGCAATGCAGCAGCTATTTTTACCAAACATAAACTAGTATAATATGGCTAGAGTGTTGCAAATATGTAAGATAGAAGAAAATCAGATTTGGTTGAATGGAACAGTAGTTTTTGAGCAACAACAGTTAACTTATGCCCAGTTTATCAAAGCAGCTTATAAACATTATAACTTACAATATCCAAAGTTCAACAAAATGGATCGATTGTGTAAGTTAGCTTTTATTGCAGCTTGTATATTGGTGGAGAATGGTGTATTGTTGGAAGGTTATGCTTCTGAAGAAATGGCAATAGTTATGGCTAATGCTAACTCTACACTATATACTGATTCTAGACATTGTGATACAATACAGAGTCAAGAGGAGTATTATCCAAGCCCAAGTATTTTTGTCTACACCTTACCCAATATTACAGTAGGAGAAATTAGCATTCGCTTCAAGATGAAGGGGGAAACAGTGTTTTTTGTAGCTGATGAGTTTGACAGAGCGTTTATGATAGATTATGCAGGTAGTTTATTGGATGATAACT
>JAKVCT010000055.1 GCA_022448995.1 Saprospiraceae bacterium | reverse complement strand
CCTGAACGTTTATATTATGAACCATTAGAGACGGTCTGAAAAGCAAAAGTTGATTTTGAAAAGCAAAATTTTAGTTGGTTTCATTTTTCGAAGTTTACCTTTTTAGACCGTCTCTTTTTACTTAATCATCAAAGTATTTTTCAACGATATTCAATTTCGTAGACGATTTAGCACAAGCTTTTATAATACAATCAATATATGCTTTTAGGTTCTTATCTCGTTCAATACTATTTGTATAAAATTGAATTTTGGTAATATGCTTTGACAAAATTTGAGAAGCAAGTAAACTAGCATGATTCTCGACTTCCGAGGGTAGGAGTAAGTGATCATAATAGCTAATTTGCTCATCTGCTTCGATTATTCCATACTTCCCAGAGAGAATTACAAACGCAATATTTGCTTTTGTAGCAGCTTCAAAGACTTCAGTAATTCTAGTGCTATCATATAGCTGTATAGCTGAGACCTTTATTTCCGAATAGTGTTTGTTGGCAGAACAATAGGTACAATAAGCTAACATTAATGAAAAGATTTATTTTTATGTATAATGCTGATTACTATGTTTTTATGTTTAGCGAAAAGCTCTTGCTATTTTTTAGATAATCTCTAATACTAGCTTAATCTATACCCACGGTTATTCGTCAATTCATTAAGTGTAATGTAAGATATTTGTCCTCGATTATTTAAATCTGTTGGCTCTAAAGACATCAGTAAGTCAAAAATTGCATTATAATCTTGAGCCGTACAGTAAGCTCTTAGCAAGTTAGTTATTCTAGAGCTACGACTTCCCTTTGATATCTTCATCCATACAGTATAGGCAGACAAAAGTACTCCATTGTCCGCTAAGATATTTGCCAAGTTTGCCAATGCATAATTTCTATCTTTAAGAATGGCAATATCTATTGCTCGTTTCAGAAAATCAGTATGCACAGGGCTATGTTGACTCCCCAAAGCTACTAAATTCCAAAGTGTTTCAATGCCCAGACCATCTTCAACACTATCCAACATAGCTTCAATTTTAGTCAAATAATCTTCTCGCAGAGCTTCATCTTTGGTGGTCATTGCAAAACCTGCGGCAAAACATATTTTGCAATGGTTGGAAAGCTCTTGATTAAACTCCTCAAGAAAGCGATCCACCAAGTTCAATTTAGCAATCAACTTAGCTAGATCAAAATAATTATGATACATATGTGATGGAGAATAAGACCATTGCTCTACCTCTTTCAAGGTCCATTTTCTATTAGCAAGATAATCCGTGAGGAGATCTGGCCAACGTAAAGCAGTTGCATCAAGGTACTTCAACCAGTTATTAGAGCCTATATCAAAGTAGCTTAAAAAGCGTTTGAATAAGCTCTGGTCTGCTTCTTCAAACTGAGCCCAAGCAACTGCAGATGTCTCTTTTAATTCTTTTTCATAAGGAGCTGTGAATATCTTGGCTATCTCATCTAATCTATTGTAAGCTTTATCTTGTACAATTTTGTTTGACAAATAGGAAATAAATTCCTGTTCTCTGATTTTCTTGGAATCCATGATGACCCTGACTAGCGCGATTAACTGATCTAGGGTTCCGTACCAACTTATATTGTCAAAGATTTTAGGTAGGTCAAAACTAGAAATATCGCAAAGTTCACAATACTCTTTCAAGGATGTCAGTGCTTTGTCCATCTGATCAGACATCAGATACATGTTTAGCAAATACCAAATAGATTGATTTTGAGACAACTTATCCTTAGTTTGAATTGCAGCTTGTTCATATTCAGCTAGCTTATCCATTTCTCCTTTTTCATAGTAGCAAACAGCCAGATAACAGTTGGCTGGATATTGTTGATACTCTACTAGTTTGGGTAAAGTTTTCTGTGCCAAAGCCAAGAATTTATCCGCTTCTTTGAATCCTCTTTTATAGGAATGCACCGCCAACTCTGCGGCATATACTGCTCTATTATTTAAAATAATTTTTTTTGCAACAGCTAAGCCTTTTTTAGGATTACCCCTTATTATGCTTGTCAAAGCAACTTCATTCAATAATTCAGGAACATGAGAAGTCCAAGTCCCAGCTTTTACCAAATCCACTAAGGTTGTGATCGTTAGCTCTCTAATATCATCATAGGTCTTTCCTTCTGATTTCGGAAATTTCTTTTTGCGAGTTGTTCGCTTTTTGGTAGGTTTCATTTTGCGAAGCAAACCAGGCATAAAAGATGGCATCAGAGCTTTTTTTACTTTGCTTAATTCAGTCAAATCACTTACCCGAACGATATCTACCCAATCCAATGACCAAGCCCATTTATTGCCTAATGAAAAGTTGAGAAACTGAGCCGCAGGATAATCTTTTGGTACCATAATACATCCTTCATTAAAAGCTAATCCCCAGGTCTCTTTACCAGCTATATTTATTGGAAAGGATGGATCTATATCCACTAAAAGGCCATGGTCTATACTGTTAAAAATGAGTGGACTGTCTTCTCCAGGAGGACGATTGTAAAATTCACCACGACCTTTGTCATTTTGTTGGTGCACAAACACAACACTATCCGTACTTATTATGGGGGCAGGATAGTCTATTGTCTTGTCTTCAGGTTCAGCTTTAGATACAAGGTCTTTTCGGTCATCAAGATAACCAGAGACTGCATAAGAAGATAAATTTCCACGACGTTGATAAGTATCTATCCAATAGCCTTCAAATTCGATCTCATTACCATCAGCATTTACATCTTTGTCATGAATACCATGAACAAAGATACTTTGACCATCACCACTCCAACAAAAACAAGGTCCCTCAGTACTATTGGTTACATCAATATAAATAGCAGGCTCATTACTTTTTCCAAAAGGGTCCCAAATACCTACATGATCTGTATTATAACAAAGTGCAACATCCTTGCTATTATGATTCCAGGAAATTGCATGTACGTCCATATTCCAACCGATGCCACCTTGCACCCTTATTTGATTCACAATACGACCTGTTTTCATTTCCCAAATCTGCAAGACACCACCACGAGAATATTCACCTCCCAGCCAATTACTTGTTGCCAGCCATTGCCCATTAGGGCTTACTTCGGAAGAATTAATAGCATCGTCATGCCCATAGGGATGCAATAGTTTGAGTGCTGTTCTTAATTGATTAGAACAGTACTTGTGGGCTGCGTGCACCCCATTTTTTTCTTCTTGTTTTATTAATAAGTCACGAAGTTGTTCCCCATCTTTATACAGCTGAAACGCTGACCAGTTGAAGGATTCTACAATTTTTAGAAAATCCTCTGCAGTCTCGTCTCCTCTAGGATTTGAAGTCCAAAAATCTACAGAATCATTTGTCTGAATCATTTCTTTGAATTCTTCAAAACTTAGAATAGGAATTCCCAATTTACTAGCTTTAGTTCTTTTGCTATTTCCCATTTTTTCACCAGCAACCAAATAATCTACTTTAATAGATAGACCAGAGGCTACTTTTGCTCCCTGAGTTTTTGCATAATTCTGAATTTCGGTACGAGTAAAACCTTCAAATTTTCCGGAAAAGACTAGTGTTTTGTTGCTTAATTTCATTTTAATTCGTGGTAAGGATTAGGATTAGTAATATTGTCTAGTGCTCATTTATTTTGTGTTGAGATTTACCTTTTACAGCACCTTTCAGATTTTATTAGACAATCAAAGAACTAACAGATTATTTTAAACAAATATACAAAATCAAAGAAGAAGATAGATGTAAAAAAATATGAAGTTAATAATGGTAGTGAAAGTACGCTAAATAGTTTGCAATTTGATATTTTTATACCGTTATAAAATCAAAAATAGAGCTACAGCGCAGACCTTTTACTTCGTAGAGTCCTTCGGGGTTAGCTCTGCGCCATGAGAATATTTAGCTAATTAACTCATATTACGCTTTGCTTAGTTTTTTATACCTAAAGATTTTCCAGAATTTGCTAATATTTTTCGTTTGCGATCATAATATAAGACAAAAACAATCCCAAGGATCCAGATGCCTAGTCCCCAAGGACTTAGATTTACCTTGTAATGAAGATAAGCTGTAGGAATAAAACTTAGGAGAAGACCAGCTGCACCCCAAATTTTGGTCTTATTAATGAGAAATAATATAGAAACTATAAGTTCCCATCCACCCAATAGCCATCCCACATAAGCAGGTTGTTTAAATACTGTAAATAGTTCTGTTCCCTGAGGCGTTACTAAGAATAATGTACTTAAGATCATAATAACACCACCAACTGTGTAGCGTACATAATGATCAATATTCTTACGAAGAATAAATTCTGCCATAGTATTACCTGTTTTTGTTAAACATTTTGTAATATAAGTTTTTAATTATATTTAGCGGAATATTCTTAGGCCTTTTTTGTCCTTACCTCTTTATGATAGCTAGGAATGGCAGCAAGGCTTGCCATAGCCAATAGGCTTTGTTTCCAAACTTTTCAAAGGCTACACAATTACAAGAGTTTTTAAATGACTGTGGTCATATTCCATTTGGAAGGGTTTCCATAATCAATGTACATTCCTTCCGTTCGGATTTTAAATTCTGTATCCTCAATATGCCTACTTTGAATTTGATCTCTAAATTTTAGATCAGAGTGGGAGGGAAAGGCATACTTTCCAGGTGCTTCATAATCATATCTTGGATGACTATGGTAGTGTTTCATAAAGCTAATATTTGTAGCATTGGCCAATTTTGCAGCTCGCTTAGCTCCAAAATATTCTAAATTATGATAATAAGAGGTATAAATTTTAGAGCGATGGTTATTAGAATCACCATAGATAAGAAGAGACCATTCGATAAATGTACGATCTGCTAAAAATTCAAATACTTTGGTGGCAGCAATACTATCTTCTCCAAAATCGAAAGCTTGTCCGTTTATTGCTTGCTTTTTGTAAGTATCCTCCAAAAGAATTGATTCAGCTATAATTCCTTTTTTTAGAGTTACATAATCCTGTTTGGGTAAGCCCGAGCTTTCGTAGCGAATTTTTTCATTCTTGCTAAATACTGAAATCAGAAGATCAAATGGGTATGAGCTTTTTCGGACAAAGCTAATTTTTCCATTTCGATCTATTTTATATTGGATAGAATATCCATTGTTAAGATCAAAAGATGTTAACAAAAAACAAAAAAATAGTAGTAAAGTTCTGAGTAAAAAATGCATTAATTCAGGTTTTTCGGTGAAAAAAGGTATATTTTTGTGATTCAATACTACGCATTTTACTCAATCTCAAGATAGCTTTACGACTAAGCATTTCCTTTAATAGATAAAGGAAAAAGCTCTTTTTTTTAAGGTAAAAAATAAGGTTTAATCGTTGGTAAAAGCTCTTTTATCTAAAAAAATGAACTTATATACCTACGTTTGTAGAATATTTAAGGCTTTACGAATCTTTCAAGACAATATTAATAGGTAAATAAGATATGTTTATATTTTTGTGTTTTAATTGTAAGTCATTGATATACAATACTTAGTGTTAGTGGTGTTGAGCTGTTTGAATAAAAAAATGTAAAAAAGTATTTTTTGTTTAAAATCAAATTCAATATGAAAACTACTGTTTTAAAATATTTAAGTGTATTCTTTATCTATTTCATTATAGATGTAGGCTATCAATTTACCTTTGGTATAAACTTCAGCAAAGGCGTTCAAGAAGAGGCCGGAATTAGTCAGATCTTTGCTACAGATATTCAAAATCCAATATTAATTTTAATCTGGTTCTCGATTATGACCACAGCTATTGTTAAGTTAGTTGTAGAACCTGCTGTTGCAGCAAAAAGTATAAAAGAAGCTGCCTTCAAAGGTGTTTTACTCGGAATTACTGCCTATGGTACTTTGGCACTACCAAATGGTTGGTCTTTAGCGAACTATCCAATTGCATTAATACTAGAAGTAATTATGGAGGGACTATTATTTGCTCCAATCGCTTCAGTTGTGACCACTTGGTGGCTAATCAAGAAAGAGAGTTAGTCAATAATTATGTTTGTTTATGTAAGAGCTTGTCTAAAATTATCTTGTTACTGACATTTTTTTGCCAATAAAAATCAAATTTGTTAAATCTGTTAACTAAAGAAAAAATGAAAACTAAACTTTTAATGTTTGTTATTGGGTTGATTGCATCAAGTATTTGTGCGCAAATCCAGACAACTGATCTTCCTTCTTTTTATAATAAGAGTGATGGTATGATTCGCTCTGTAGATCTTGGGGCACATCATGGAAATCCTGTAGTGATATATACCACATACTTGCGTAAAGGAGTTCATTGTAAAAAATGGAATGGAGCTGAATGGGAAATATTGGGAGAGTTTCCTGAGATTAAGGACAGAGGATATGTAAATATTGAGGATCAAAATGGTCTCAAAGCTTTGGTTCAGAGTGGAGAGAATTGGTTGATTTATGAGTTAGATGAGACGACACAAAAATGGACTAAACAAGCAAGTATCGATTTGTCAGGAAACGAGGTTTTGTCTGATCCTACTTTTGTATTCAATAATGGTAATCCTTTTGTATATGAACATCATTACAGAACGGGAGAATTGAATATTTTTGCAAAAAAGGGAGATAAGATTGAGGAAGTAAGTCTTGACAATAAGGATAGAATAAGCTATACCTTTTTCTACACGTATTCTACTACACTCCATTCATCTATTATGGGATGGTTGGATGAGGGGAGAAAACCAGAGATTTATTTTGTTAATGAGGAGAGCGAATCTAGCAAGAAAATTAAGGGGATTAATAAAAAAGAGGTTTCTGAAATTATTGACTTAAGAGAGTATCAAGGGGATTTATATTTATTTTGGTTGAATAAATCTTGGGATCTACGTTGTGGCAAATATAATGTTGATTTAGATAAATGGGAAATCATTGAAAATGCTGAATCTATGGAAGCTATTGGGTATACTTGTTCTAATGATCTATCTTTTCTTTCAATTGATAGAGACAGTAAATTATGTGTATACAATAAGTTCAATGGAAAAAATTGGGAAAAAGGAGAAACGCTCGGGACTTCTCAAACAGAACTAAATAAGGAGTTGATGCTAATCAAGATTGGAGATTCTAATTATTGGCTTGCGCATGATTTGGAGGGGAATTGTCGCATTCGAAAATTTTAAGCATTGGATATACCGTCTAATAAGGGAAATCCTAGAGACAAATAAGGGGATAATATTCAAAAGTTGTTAAAAAAATAAATGCATATGCTACACTATACAAATGACAAGTTAAATAAACTTATGATCTTTCTTTTTGTAATCTGTGCTAGTCACTTAGCAGTTTTTGGACAAAACCCTAATCCAAGTACAACACTAGATGCAACGATTCAGAATGAAATGCTTAACCGAAATTTCCCTGGAGTGGCTACAATCATTGTGAAAGATGGCGAAATTGTATGGGTAGAATCATATGGGTATGCTGATGTTAGCAATACAGTAGCCGTTGAAGATACAACCGTATTCCTTCTAGCTTCAGTTTCCAAGTTATTCACTGGAACTGCTGCCATGCAGCTCTACGAAGCAGGAATTATAGATTTAGATGCTGACATCAATCAAAAATTACCTTGGGAGGTTGAAATCCCTAACTTTATAAACGACTCCATCACAATACGTCAACTTATGACACATACCTCATCCATTCGTGACAACTGGAGTACTATGAATACTTATTATGGTTATCCTGATCCTACGATTTCCTTGGCCAACTGTATGGAAAGGTATTTTTCCACAACAGGTTTAGATTATGATGCAACAGGTAATTTCCTTAATTCTCCTCCTGGGACCACTTATCAGTATTCCAATATGGCTTCTGCACTTAACGGATATATAGTTGAAGTCAGTACAGGATCTCCCTTTGATAATTATTGTGATGATTATATTTTTGATCCACTTTGTATGAAATATACGGCATGGCATTTTGCTGACTTTGATCCAGACCAGGTAGCTATACCTTATTCTTATCAGAATGGAAATTATATCCCCTATGATCAGTATGGCTTTGCAGATTATCCGGATGGTCAACTGAGAAGTACTATTTTAGATTTAGGCAACTTTATGATTGCTTATTTGAATGGTGGAACACTGGGGATTAATACGATTTTGACACCAACAACAGTGAACGAAATGTTTTCTCTACAGATTCCATTACTAGATACGGTGCAAGGACTCAATTGGTATCGAACAAAATTATATCACAATGGGGAAGAAACAATGCTCTGGGGGCATAATGGAGGAGAGAAAGGCGTATCTACAAATTTGTACCTTGATCCTCAAAATAATATAGGGATTTGCGTTTTGGCCAATGGAGAGGGAGATGGTCTTTATATTTGTGATGCTTTGTATGAGCATGCATTGAATATGACCGTAAATAATAGTATTGTGCCCAATTGCTTACCAATAACTAATGTGACGGAACCAAACATTCAAAAAGAAGAAATCATTATTTATCCTAATCCAGCTAGGGACTTTGTTAGGGTAGAAACTAACTTAGAGGAGGAGGAGCAATACCGTATATACACGAGTGCAGGAAAGATGGTTTCTTCAGGTTTTATCGATGCTCAAAATAAGCAGATCAATCTATCTGATTTACCTAGAGGACTTTATTTTATTGAGCTTCAGAACAATTTTACTTCACTAAGAATCCTTGATTAAGGAACTCTCTAGAGATTATTGTCTATGAAGTTTTTCAGTTGTAAACTTAATTTAAGTAATAGTCCAACTGTTCTCATAGTTATCTTTAGCTGATTTTAAGCCAACTTCCGCTTCACAGATCCTCGCTGTAGCCCACTACAGCTACGTTCTGTTCATTAAATCTGACTAAAATCACTCTAAATCTATTCTACGATTACTTTTGTCCTATTACTTAAAACCTTAGTTGGTGTAGTCCTGTAACAGATTGAAAATTAAGATCAAATCCGGGATGGGCAGGTCTGTATAAAATATTGATTATCAAATGTTAAAAAAGTGTTTTTTCAATTGTGAGTATATTGAGCCCTTTGGGGGATGTTAGAAAATTAAAAAATCAAGGAACTATTATTAATAATATAAGTCCGCGGTCTTAACTTACTTCAAAAAAAAGATAAAATTATGTATATTTGTGCTCAATTTTTTTTGGAATTTCTTGCAAAAAGGTCTTTACATGAGTAAATATAATGATTATCTAAAACAGATTATCGACAGAGGAGCACAAGGTTTACATCCTTTACCAATTGACAGTGCGGATTTAATCGCTGAAATTATCACACAAATTCAAGACGAAAACCACGAACACCGAAAAGACTCACTAAATTTCTTCATTTATAATGTGTTGCCAGGGACTACAAGTGCCGCTGGTGTTAAGGCTCAGTTCTTAAAAAAAATCATTCTTGAAGAATGCAAAATAGCTGAAATCTCTCCAGCTTTTGCTTTTGAACAATTATCTCATATGAAGGGAGGTCCTTCTGTTGAGGTGCTATTAGATTTGGCCTTGGGTGAGGTAGAATCTATTGCAAAAGAAGCAGCAAAAGTTTTAAAAACACAGGTCTTCCTTTATGAAGCAGATATGGAACGATTGGCAGAGGCTTATCAACAGGATAGCTCAATTGCCAAAGATATTATAGAAAGTTATGCACAAGCAGAATTCTTTACTAAGCTACCAGATGTAGAGGAAGAAATCAAGGTTGTGACTTATGTTGCAGGTATTGGAGATATTTCAACAGATTTACTTTCTCCAGGAAAAGAAGCACATTCAAGAGCAGATAGAGAATTACACGGACAATGTATGTTTGAGTTTGATGAAGTTCGACAAAAAGAATTGTTGGCACTGAAAGCTCAGCACCCTGATAAGAGAGTGATGCTATTAGCAGAAAAAGGAACAATGGGTGTAGGGTCATCAAGAATGTCTGGGGTAAACAATGTAGCTTTGTGGATTGGTAAGCAAGCAAGCCCTTATGTACCATTTATCAATATAGCACCAATAGTGGCTGGAACTAATGGAATCTCACCAATTTTCTTAACAACAGTTGGTGTAACTGGAGGAATCGGTGTTGATCTTAAAAACTGGGTAAAACAGTTAGACGAAGATGGTAACCTTATTGTAGATGAAGATGGGGAAGCTATCCTCAAACAGACGTATTCTGTGGATACTGGAACTGTTTTGACTATCAATACCAAAACGAAAAAACTATATGATAGTGAAGGAAATGAATTGATTGATATTTCTTCGGCTCTTACTCCTCAAAAAATGGAGTTTATGAGGGCGAAGGGGTCTTATGCAGTAGTTTTTGGTAAAAAGCTACAGGCATTTGCAGCCAAAACGTTAGGGATTGATACACCTCCTGTATATGCTGCTTCCAAAGAAATATCTCATGAAGGACAAGGGTTAACAGCTGTAGAAAAAATATTCAATAGAAATGCTGTGGGAACTTCAGGAGCAACATTGCATGCGGGTTCTTATGTTCGCGTTAATGTAAACATCGTAGGTTCTCAAGATACTACAGGATTGATGACTTCGCAGGAGCTAGAAATGATGGCTGCAACAGTTATTTCTCCTATTGTGGATGCAGGATATCAATCAGGTTGTCATACTGCCTCTGTTTGGGATGTAAAAGCACAAGCTAATACACCTAAGTTAATGAAATTTATGAATGATTTTGGTCTTATTACAGGACGCGACCCTAAAGGTGTTTATCATCCTTTGACAGACGTTATTCATAAAGTACTCAATGATATTACGATTGACGATTGGGCAATTATCATTGGAGGAGATTCTCATACAAGAATGTCTAAAGGAGTTGCTTTTGGAGCAGACTCAGGTACAGTTGCCCTTGCATTGGCTACTGGTGAGGCATCTATGCCTATTCCTGAGTCAGTAAAAGTTACTTTCAAAGGGGAAATGGCAGAACACATGGACTTTCGAGATGTGGTACATGCTACACAAGCACAGATGTTGAAGCATTTCAAAGGAGAAAATGTTTTTCAGGGTAGAATAATTGAAGTACATATTGGAACGTTACTTGCAGATCAAGCCTTTACTTTTACCGATTGGACAGCTGAAATGAAAGCTAAAGCATCTATCTGTATTTCTCAACCTGATACTCTTATTCAGTCTTTAGAAATTGCCAAGAGTCGAATCAAAATTATGATCGATAAAGGTATGGATAATGAACAGAAGGTATTGCAAGGACTTATTGACAAGGCAAATAATAGAATCAATGAGATTAAGTCTGGTGAGAAACTTCCTTTAGCTCCAGATGAAAATGCAAAATATTATGCAGAATTTGAAGTTGATCTAGGAATTATTGACGAGCCAATGATTGCGGATCCTGATGTTGAGAATGAAGATGTCTCTAAGCGTTATACCCACGATACTATCCGAGAATTATCCTTTTATGGTGGAGATAAAGAAGTAGATCTTGGTTTTGTAGGTTCTTGTATGGTACACAAAGGAGATATTAAGATTGTTGCTAAAATGCTGAAGAATCTTGAGGAACTGTACGGGAAAGTAGAGTTTAAAGCACCTCTTGTAGTAACAGCACCAACTTATAATATTATAGAGGAGCTCAAAGCAGAAGGCGACTGGGAAATCCTACAGAAATATTCTGGTTTTGAGTTTAATGATGCTACACCTAAAACATCTGCTCGTACACAGTATGATAATATCTTGTACTTGGAGCGTCCTGGTTGTAATCTTTGTATGGGTAATCAGGAGAAAGCAGAAAAAGGAGATACAGTAATGGCTACCTCTACTCGTTTGTTCCAAGGACGTGTAGTTGCAGACACTGCTGAGAAAAAAGGAGAGTCTTTATTAGCTTCAACTCCAGTTGTTGTATTGTCGGCTATTCTTGGAAGAACGCCAACTATTGAAGAATACAAATATGCTGTGAAGGGAATTACTCTAACACAGTTTGCTCCGCCTAGTAGTGATATGACAACTAAACCAAGTCATTTGATCTCGTTCTAGTTCTTGAGCAATTTTATGATATAAAAAATGAACCTAAATATCAATTTTGGGTTCATTTTTTAGTTTATGGAAGGCCCAGTCTTAGTCAAACTCCTTTCTCGTTATCCAAATTCTTTGAATATAATCTCTTGCCTCAATCTGACATTTTTCTTAAATTTAATGTGAATACAAAAAAATAAAATATTGATATATAATGTTTTATCAATTTTTGCGATAAGAATTATTGAATTTCGTATTAGTTTCGTGAATGACTTATCCCACCCCATAAAACAAAATGACTATGGTGTTCAGCATGTTTTTAACACTTCACATTATAACAGGAGCTATTGGACTCCTAACAGGTATACTCAATATATTACGAAAAAAAGGGGATCATACTCATAAACTCATTGGTAGAGTCTTTTATGTATCCATGTTAACCGCTAGTATTTCAGCGCTGGTACTTGCAAGTCTTCATTCTAACTATTTTTTATTCATGGTTGGGATATTTACACTCTATATGGTAAGTTCTGGACAATATTATCTGAGGCGCAAACAGAAGGATAAGCTGGGTTCTAAAACTATAGAATGGGGAATTACAATTCTGATGCTAATTTCAGGACTTGTATTTATTGGATTTGGTATACTAACCCTTGTCAAATCCAATCTATTTGGGCTTGTCTTTCTAACGTTTGGTGGTTTAGGGCTGCTCTTTGTACAGCAGGATTTTAAAAATTATACAGGTAAGGCTACTACAGATAATTACTGGCTGCTTGGGCATATACAGAGAATGACCGGTAGTTTTATTGCGGCGTTAACCGCGTTTTTAGTTGTCAATGCAAAGTATTTTCCAGAACAAATACCTGGGTTTGTATACTGGCTCTTACCAACTGTGATATTAACACCACTTATCAATAAGTGGTGTAGAGAATATAAAGTTAAAAAAGTAAGCTCTTAGAAGGCTACGTTTTTTTCAACAGAAAACAGACACAGATTGGAAGTTATTCGTTGAGGTTTATTGACAGGTTGTTGTTTACTTATAGGTTGATTATTAGGTTGTTAAGTTGTTGATAATGAATTAGGTTAGTTGAACCATTTTTTAGTTTTAGCTATTGTTGAAAACCTACGTTTTTACATTTTAAGGGTTGGATAAAGCTGATAGACTCCTCTATATTTATACCTATAATTATAATCCAAACAAAAAATATTGTAAAATTCTAAATTAGAAACCACTACACTACACTAAAATCTACACAACCATTTTTTTAAATTAGATGATGCTACAGTACCAACCCTAAGGCTGTATTATCATTGTAAGTAAACCCCATACTGATGAATAAACCTATCTATTTAGCAGGCCTAGTATTGGTCTGTTTTTCCCTATCTATTTTATCTATTAATGCTCAATCCATTACAGAAATCCAGCAAAATAAGGATATTATTTGGGCAGGTGAAATCTTTGTTGACTATGAGATCAATGAAGATCAGCGAAATACCTACAACAGCAAAAAACTTGAATCTATTCAAGGTACTAGTAGTTTCAAATTGATAAAACAGCAATTACCTAGTCCAAATGCTTTTCCTCATGAGGGAGAAATCCAAAACCGATTATTTTCTGCTGAATCCCTTACATTTACAGTATATAAAAATAGTGATCTAAAAGAAGCTTATCCCAAAGATCATCTTGCTACTGTATTTAACTCTTTTGATGGTGATGTAATTTCAATTGTTAATCCTAAAACCTCAAAAGAGGTCAAATATCAACTAGAAGGACTTGGTATAGGATCTATTGACTTTTTTCGTCTGAAGCAGCATATATACTATGATGAAAAAAGGCTTCAATTTATTACTGTACCCATTGCATTTGCACCACTTGCTAGATTAAAAATAGAAGGAGATGAAGATTATTATCCATTGTTTTGGATTCCTATAGAATCGCGTAGTGAAGGTCTAGATTTGAGTGATCCGAATCTTACTTGGGTAAAAAGAAGTTACAGAAGTTTTGCTTTTGAGGATGTAGAATCGTTTAAAAGTAATAAAGACCGAACAAAGATATTCAAAGAAATGAGAACAAAAATCCAAAAACGTGCACAAAACATTGAACTATCAGATGTATTTTTAGGAGAAGATGGAGAGGATTTAATGTCTCCTGATGAAATTGTCGCACTAGAAAAAGAACAAAGAGTAGATACAGGTTGGAATTTTGAAGAGGTTGCAGAGGAAGATGCTATTATTCTTGATCATCGTTTGGATGCTAAAAGAATTAAAAAAATTGATATTATTCAGGATTGGATTTGGGATGAAAAAGAAGGAAAGTTGTATATCAATCATGTCGGATTTTCACCTATAATGGAGTATTATAATTCAAAAAATAAGTTGATTGGAGAATTAAATGTATTTATGCGCCGAGTGGATTTTCAATAAGATTGTAATGGAGCTGTCTAAAAAGTAAAAGTTGATTTTGAACTCAAAATTTAATTTGGTTTCATTTTTTGAAGTTTACTTTTTAGACAGCCAAAATTTTTGCCTAATTGTATGCTAATTTTCAAAATAGAATTTTTTAGAACACATCATTTGATTATCAGGTAACTACGGGAAATCAATGAACTAAAGTCTTAGATCAATATTTTTTTATATTTCTTATTTTATAATTTCGAGATTCTAGTAAAACGACCATTTTCCAATTTATATTCCACTCCATTAATCTTCAATTTCCCACCATCTACAGCTTTGTTCAAATCCCAAATATCCTCTGTGATTGTATGCACTGAACCACCTGTGATATAAGCTAAATCTAGATATTCTTCATTGACCTCACTTGGCAAACTACCTTTAAAATTTGCCTCCACACCACAAAGGATAATCCGAATAGGTACTTTAAGTTCGGTCATTAGGCTATAATCTCGCATTGGACTAAAATTATCTGCAATAAGAATGATTTCATCATATTTTCGGCTCTTATTCTGAGCAGCTAATAAGGCTTCTATATCATTTTCAGGTGAGTCTCCACTACACATAACACTTTTACCTAAAGCTTCAATCACTGTTACTAAATCGTCAACATTACCTTGACAGAAATGCAAACCACCAGTTTTTCCAATTTCTTTAGTGCTATTAGCCCGCCCATCACCATCGTTAAAAAATAAGTAAGTATTGGTTTTTCCTTCGACTGTATTTAGCGCATGCCAAATGAGCACCTGTTCTTGATAAGGATTCATACTGCAAGTCACATCAGTAACAACAATTTTATGTCCCATTTTCTTTTGAATACGCAGGAGACTTGCTAAAATAATCTTTTTTTGTTTTTCAAAAAAATCTTTGTCCTTATCTAGTTGTTCTTGATAAGCAGCAGCTCTGAATCTGATACATTTTTCAATCCAATCTGTATTACCTACAACAGGGATATATAAATCAAAATCTAAGTATCGTCCTATTTTTTCAAACTCATCGGGTGTAAGATCGCTTCCTAAAGAGTCAATCAAGGCTAAAATGCGTGCTTGTCTAGCTTTGGCAATAGAATCTGCAATAGCTGCGCGACGCTCTTTTTCCTTGGATCCAATCCAATTAAACGTAGTGGACATCAAGGTTCTAGCTTGACCGCGTTCACCTGCTTGTACTTGGCGGAAATTAGGTTTGTACTTCACACTTATGGTATATAAATCGCGAAGTGGCATATAGAATTTCGCCAATCCATCAGCATCAGTAGTATCTGTATAGATAGAATCACTTTTGGTACCTTTTACATTCACCCATTCGCCTACAAGTGGTTTTCCGTCATAAGTTTTGTAGGCAAAGGTGAATACTACATGTCTATAAATATAACTTTTGAGACTGTGTGTTACATAAGGTACATTACGAATAATGATCTGTTTGTAATTTCTGTGTTTTCCACAATAAACATCATATAAATCATCATAAGTAACCTTAATTTTTACTTTTCCTTGGTTATTAGTTACTCCCTTAAAGATTTGTCCCTTTTTTGTTCCGACTAAACGAACAGGACTGTTAGCATAAGGACTGTTATCAGGATTGCTAAGTGTTAATTGAGCAAAAGCAAAAGTATCACTCTCTGCCCATTCCCATTGTGCAGAAATAGAATGAACTAGTATCAAAATGAATAGGAGGGAAAGAAAAAATAATTTATGCATAGCTTAAAAGGTTTTAGTTATGAAATTATTGTCTTATATACAAAAGTACATATTTTTACAATATGAAATCATAAAAAGTGAATCAGAAGCCTAAGCTAAACATTATGTAATGTAAGTTTTTATGAGTTAATTGGCTGGATTTTTTATTGGTGCAGAGCTAAGGGGCTGTGCTGATAGCGCTGGTGGTAGCAGCACAGCTGACCACGAAAAGGCTTTGCCTCTGACCGCAAAGCGGCTAACTAAACATTTCTCCTACGATTAATGAATATTCCTATGCCCAAACAGGCCAAGCCTCCAGCAGCAGCAAACATCCACCAAGTTCCATTACTTATATTTTTCTGTTGAATAGAGATAGGCTGAGTATTCCCAATCTGAATAAAAGGTGACCAAAAAGCAGGATGTGCAGCAATCCCTTCAGCTCTCTGTATATAATTCAATTTAGCTTGGCGTAGAGCTTGATCTTTTGGCAGTTTAGTCGCTAAATTTTGATACAGATTTTGCATGATTGCAGAGGTGGAGGTGTCATTGACCTTCCATAAGCTAACAATTAAGGAGGATGATCCTGCATACATAAATGCTCTCGCTAGCGAGGCAATTCCATTGCCTTTTTCAAATTTCCCATAACCAGTTTCACAAGCAGAAAGTACGACTAAATCAGCATTCAATTCCATTTGAGAAATCTCATAAGCTTGCCAAAAATTATTTTCTATAGAGTCACTATCTTCTGTCAATGCAATAGATGATAACATAGGGCGTCTTTTGTTGAGTAAACCATGGGTAGCCAAATGAATGACAGCATAATCTCCAACTTTAGTCTTAATCGTTTTTTCAGAAGCTAAGGTGTCATAAGCAAAAAAACCGTTGAAATTGTTCTCTAGGGTTTTTACCTCTTTTCGGGTATTCGATAAAGCTCCTAATTGTTTTCTTATTAGAGTATCAAAAGCTATTCTATTAGTGGTTAATGTTTTATCTAATTTGATATCATAATTGGCAGCAATTCCAAAAACTTGTCCATTATTCGTCACTGAAGGAGCTTCTTTATTCTGTTTCCAAAGTGTTGCAGAATAGTTGTAAGAAATATTATAGTCATTGAGTAAATATTCTAATTGATTATAGGGCGTTTCTTCTTTTGGAGCCGCTTTAGTTAAGAAGGTTTCAAAAGGTAAATGTCCCAATTCTCCATCTGTTATCAAAACTAAGTTTTGAATCGCTGATTTATCTTGAAGTACAGGTTCTATCAATGTTTGATGAAACCAATAGGCTAATTCTGTATACTGCTGATAGGCTAATTTGGGCTTGTCAAGTAATAGGTTGTAATTACTAAGAATTCTATGAAGTTGCTTGATATTATCTTTAAGTTTTTGCTGATTTACATTTTGCTGTAGCCAATCAATTTTGGTCTTTGTTATACTAAAAATATGTACAATCGAATCACTGATTACATATTCTAAGAGAAGTGTTTTTTCGTCTAAGAAGGATTGAATTTTTTCAACTTCAATGCTAACAGCTTCATTTTTTAGACGATGGTATTTAGGGAATTTAGCTTGGAGCAGTTGATCAAATTCATCAATGAATTGATTGGTTTCATTCAAGCGATTGGTTAAACTATCTTTCTCTACTTTTGGGTGAGCCTCTAGCAATTTGGCTTGGAGTTGGCTGCGCTGTTGTTGTAATTTTTTATCCTGCTGTATTAACGAATCGGGGAGTCCACCTAATTGATAATTATTCTCAGATTGGATGGCTTGCAGTAGAAGTATTGATTTATTTTGTTCTGCCAACTGAAAGGCTCTCTGATTATCTTTGTTAGGACTTAGCAATACCAAACTCTCTTGCAGCCATTCATCACTTTTCTTGAACCATTTTAGCTTATCTTTATCATTAGAAGTTTGATTTCTTGCTTTTTTACTTAGATTTTTAGCTAATTCTGCTACAATTAATCGTTTTTGTCTAGGATTGATGATGGATGAATCTTTTTGTAAAAGTTGATTGACTATTTTTAAGGACATTAGAACTTTCTCAATATGGTTATTAGAAGCATAATTATTATGGCTAAGTTTAGTCAGCCATTCATTATCTATATTTTGTGCAATGTCCAAACCTGACATATTATTGATGGCTTCTCGTAGCGTATTCCAAGCCAATGGATAATTCCCCATTCGGTAGTACAAATCTGCCAAGTTATTGATAGAATGTGCTAAATCAGGATTTTCTGTAGTCAACTGTTTCCTTTCTATATCAGTGCATTCTAGCACAAGAGGCAAGGCTTTTTCATAGTCTCCAAGATCTCGATAGAGCATGGCTAGGTTATTAGCAGAAGTAGCATAGTCTAAGTGTTCTCTACCCACTACTAATTCATCAATATTCTTGCATTCAGTATATAATTTTAGGGCTTCTTCATAATTCTTCATATCATGGTATAACACAGCAAGATTATTTAAGATAGTTATATAATCAGTGTGTTCTTTTCCAAAGATTTTTTCTCTAATCTTTTTGCATTCTATATATAGGCTCAGTGCTTTTTTGTAGTTCCCCATACTTTGATAAATGGATCCTAAATTATTGAGTGTCCGAGCATAATTAGAGTGTTCTTTTCCTAATATTTCTGCATCAATATTTTTGGCTTGGACAAGTAACGGAAGTGCTTTTTCATAGTCTCCAAGATCCTCATAAACCAAGGCAAGACTACTCAAAGATCTAGAGTAGTTAGCATGCCCTTTCCCAAAGACCTTTTTATCAATATACATAACCTCCTTATAAGTGGTAATTGCTTTTTGATAGTCTCCAGTCTCATGATATAGAAAACCTAAACAATGTAAGGAATTAGCATAATCAGGATTTTCTTTCCCCAGAATTTTTTCTTGAATATTCATAGCTTTTAGGCAATAAGAAAAGGCTTCTTCATGATTATCTAAACTATAGTTGATGTAAGCAATATCAGTAAGGATCCGAGCATAATCAGGATGTTCGTTCCCTAATAATTTTTCTTCAATATTCTTAGATTGGGTATACAGTTTTAGCGCTTCTCTAGGTTCTCCTGTATATTCATAAAATAGGCCTAAAGTTTTGATGGTATTGGCAAAATAGATATGTTCTTCTCCTTCAGTTTTTTTGAATAAAGCTATGACTTCTAATAGCAATGAATAAGCCTTATCATACTCTCCTAGATCAATATAGAGTAGGGCTAAATTACTTTGGGTATTTAGTAAATTAGGATCTCCTTTTTCTAGTACTTTTTTTTGAATTTCGAGTGCTTGGGTAATAAGATGGATGGCATCGTCATAATTTTTTAGTTTTCTTTTTAGCAGTCCTAGATCATTGAGTACTAATGCATAATCAGGATGTTCTCGACCTATATGTTTTTCATAAAGTTCTAGTGTCTCTGTGTATAATTCTAATGCCTTATCGTAATTGTTCAAACACTCATAACTTATTACTAAAGAATATGTATAATCGATATAATCGATATTTTCTTTCCCAACTATTTTTTCTTGGATTTCTCTAGCTTCTAGATTAAATTGTAGTGCTCTAGAGTAGTTGAGTACAGATCTGTGTAAGTTGCCTAATTCATGGGTATAGGATGCATAAATAGAATCTTCTTTTCCAAACTCTTTTATCGCTTTTGCTCTTCCTGCTTCGGCATAGATTATTTTCTCTTTGAAGGTTATGGCTTTATGGTCTTTATTGTGGATAAAGTCATCTAATTCTTCATAACTAAGGTGAAGATATTGTTGATAGCTTTGTGCATGAATCTTGGAATTCATCATGATCAGACAGAAAAGAAAAATACATGCTTTGATGGTGAATGGATGGTAGGAAATTATCATAATGTTATTAGCTAATTATTACAGCAAAGGGCTAATCTTTATCTTTTGGGCTGAAAACTTTTCTAAAAAGTAATGAACATTACAATTAAACAATTATTAGTCTATTTTCATAGCTTTTTATGTTTTTTTATGTATAATTTGTATTATGGTCGCTTTTTAAAGATGACGTTGTTTGAAAATTATCTTCATCACATCAAAATCATTGATTGAGCTTCGCTGAGCACTTCGTGGTTTACTTCGTAGAGCCTTGGTTTACTTCGCTGATAGTGACTAACTAAATATTTCTCCTACGATTAATGAATATTCCTATACCCAAACAGGCCAAGCCTCCAGCAGCAGCAAACATCCACCAAGTATATCCTTTGACTGTATTTTTTCGTTGGATTGTGATCGGTTCTGTATTCCCAATCTGAATAAAAGGTGACCAAAAAGCAGGATGTGCAGCTGTATTATCTACCCGTTGGATATACTGTAACTTAGCCTGACGCAAGGCCTTATCTATAGGCATTTTGTCTGCTAGATTTTCGTATAGATTTTGCATGAGAATAGCTGTAGAAGCATCGTTCACTCGCCAAAGACTAACGATAAGGGAGGTCGAACCAGCATACATAAATGCTCTTGCAAGAGAGGCAATTCCATTGCCTCTTTCAAATTTGCCATAGCCTGTTTCACAGGCTGAAAGGATGACCAGATTTGCGTGCAAATCTAGTTTGGAGACTTCGTGAGCCTGCCAGAAGTTATTTTCAAAAGAATCACTATCTTCAGTTAATGCCAAGGAAGATAACATTGGCCTTTTTTGGTTGAGTAAACCATGAGTAGCTAAATGAATGACTGCATAGTCACTTATATTTTGTTTAATTGTTTTCTCTGAAGCAAGTGTATCATAAGCAAAAAAGCCCTTAAAATATGTTTGTAAAGTTTCTACTTCTTTGCGGGCATTAGGTAGATTTTCTAGTTGACTTCTGATCATAGTATCAGTAACTATTCTAGTAGCAATAGCTGAATTTAACCTGATATTATAATTGGCAGCTAGTGCAAAGATCTGCTTATTATTTGCACTTGGTGGCGTTTCTATATTTTGTTTCCAAAGTATTGCAGAATAATTGTAAGAGACATTATAAGTATTGAGCAAATAGTCGAGTTCTTTATAAGATGTTTCTTTTTCTGGAGCAGCCTTCACCAAGAAGGTTTCGAAAGGTAAATGTCCCAACTCTCCATCTGTAATAATAATAATATCTTCAATATCCGTTTGGTCTTTCAGTGCAGATGCTAATAGGTTTTGGTAAAACCAATGAGCTAACTGTGTATAATTTTGATAGGATTTGTATGGATCATTTGTCAATAAGATATAATTGCTCAATGTCCTATGAAATTGCTTGATATTTGTCTTAAATTCTTGAGGATCAATTTTCTGTTGCAGCCATTTGATTTCTTTATTGGTCACACTGAATATATGTACAGTAGAATCACTGAGTGTATACTCTAATAGAAGGGTTTTATCATCGAGCAGTTTCTGAACTTCTTGTGCTTGGATAGAAATAGGCTTGTTTTTTAGCTTATAATATTTGGGAAAATTACTCTTTATATGTTCATTCAGCTCTGCAATAGCTTGATCTGTTGTATTTAATTTATTCCGCAAATCCTTTTTTTCTGACTTAGGGCGAATTTCCAATAATTTAGCTTGAATTTGATCTCTTTTTTTGTGTAAGTTTTTATCTTTTAGTACTAAAGAATCCGGCAGATTACCCAAAGTATAATTTAGTTTTGATAGAGTAGCTTGTAACAAAAGGATTGATTTGTTTTGTTCAGAAAGCTCAAAAGCTCTATAACCTTTTGTTTGTGGATTTAAAATAGAAAGGCTGAGTTGCAACCAAAAATTACTTCGATTCAACCACTCAAGCTTGTCTTCGTGAACTGTACTTCTATTTCTTGCTTTTTCAATTAGGTGGATGGCTAATTCTGTTACAATCAGCTTTTTTTTATGCGGATTAATTATCGTTTTATCCTTTTCTAGAAGTTCATATATAATTTCCAGAGCTTTGACAGTTTTATCAATATGGTCATTGGAAATATAGTTAACTTTACTAAGTTGATTCAGCCATTCAGTATCTAGTTGATGTTGAATATTTAGCCCCGACATGTTGTCTATAACCTCTCCAAGTTTCTGCCAAGCAGCAGTATAATTTTCTGTATCAATATATAATTGAGCTAAATTATTTAAAGATTGTGCATAATCAGGATCTTCTTTTGTAAATAGCTTAGCTTCTAGTTCAATAGCTTCT
>JAKVCT010000549.1 GCA_022448995.1 Saprospiraceae bacterium | reverse complement strand
TCCTAAAAAAATAGCCACATGATTTAAAGTTGGATGCAATATCGACATTAATAATACATCTCCTGTTTGTAAAGATTCATCTTTATCAAGTTCTCTAAATCCTGTATTTTTTGCATATTTTTCAAATAACGGATTTTCTAAAAATTCTTCTGGAGTAATAGATCTTTCATAATCAACAAGTTCTATTCCTTTTTCTTGTTTATACCAATCACGCACTAAAGACCAACAATCCGTAACACCCCAAGCCCATTGTCTACCTAATAAAGGAGGTTTATATCCTGTAGGTTCACAATATCCCCAAGTTTCTGTCTTTGGATTAACTATATGCCAAGGTAATCCACTATCTTCACAGCTAACCTTATCTGCCTGACTAGGTGTTGGTGGATTGATTGGATGACTATGAATTATTGCGGTAATATCGCCAAGATTACTAGCTCTAACATAATCTTCTGGATCTAAAATAAAGCATTGATGTGCTGTCATAGACAGATTATTACATGGAAAATATCTTTCCTTACCTTTAATGTTTAACAACAAACCTACTGATTCTTTTGGATCTTGATCTTTAGCATGAACCAATGCTGCTTTTTTCCAACTCATCCTAAAAATGTACCAATAGAAGGAAAAATATCTCTAGTACATTGACGTTTTGGCGCACGAACTCCAGCCAAATCAAAAACAGCAGCTAATTCAAATGAAACTAACAATCGATTTTCTGCGGATTTGCGATCTATATAATAAATTTCTCGTGGAAACTCTGCATCTGGATCTGGAGTACCAAAGGGATTTGTAGAACCAGAAAAATTTGCAGCATCTAAAAATCTTACCATCGTTCTTATTCTTGTTACTTTTGCTCCTGTTAAGTCATTACCCGGTGTAAAACTATTAGCAAGGTTTAAAATATTTGATATTGAAGGCGCACCCATATTACTGATACTTATTGTTGGTCTTGGAAGTTGCCCTTTTTTAAATCCAAAACCTTTAGCCTCTACTGGAAAAGCTATATATGTATTACCATTCCAAACAATATTTGCAAAACTGTTTTGATTCGCACCAGTTCCAGCATGAAACCTATATAAAGTAGTAATGTTGTTTGGGTTTCCAGTTTGATAGTTTAAACCTTCTTTTAATTCAAGCTCAAATAATTCAATAATTGAAGAAGGATTAACCTTTTGTATATCACTAAATACTGGTGCTGTATCAATACTCATGGCTCAAATCTTTCTGAAAAGACAGCATCTATATCTGCTAAGTTTGCTACGTTTATAGTTTTAGTCCAAGAATCACAAATAAATTTACTAGAACCTGTTTTAGTAATAGATACATTTCCACTCGCAGAACCACTAGCTGCTGTAACTATAAAAGCATTTGCACTAACCAAAGAAGAAACTATATAAGTACCATCTGGAGCAGAGCCAGACGTAAAATCAATAACGATAGAATCGCCAGCAAATAATCTATGATTTGTAATAGTTATAGTTATATCTGTACTACTTTGTGAGTATGTACCTGTTTTTGTAAAAGCTTCTCTTGGTGGGACATAATCAAAAGTTGCCTTATCAAAAGCACGTTCCTGTAAAAAATAATCAATAGTATCTGCTTCTTCTTCTGTTATATTTTCCCATCTTAAATTATACTTTCTTGGGTTTTGAAAATTAGGCAAGCCAAACATTAGTCTTTGCTCAAATCCATCAACAAAACTTACAGTTGTTGTAATTGGTTTTTGCTCTTTTTTAACAGAGTAACTAGGTTCTATTGATGGAAAAGTTGCCATTTAACTTAACAATCCTCCGGGTCGTTTTTGTTGTATTAGTTCTGATTGTATAGCAGCAGCTAAAGCTCTACCAAATTGTTCTGACTGTGCAGAATCACCTTCAACAGAACTACCAGAGGCATCTACATTTACGACAATATTACCAACTCCTCCAGAACTTTGCACTCCAAGTTTTCCATTAGCACCACGCTTCAAAGGCATGATCGCTTCTGGCCCTGCTTCTCCCATAAGACCCATTCCATTTGCCATTGGGAATAAGGTTGGTTTGTTTACAATACCTCCCATCTTATAGGGAACAATTTTGTTTTTAGCAAAGACATTGCCATTTGCGCTACCAGTTATAGG
>JAKVCT010000548.1 GCA_022448995.1 Saprospiraceae bacterium | reverse complement strand
GAAGTTGAGTTGGTAATTGCTCAAAAAACTGATGTGGTTGTGGGATATGCCTAAATCGAATCGGTTTGGCAGGTGCATGGACAAAAAGCCCATGTTCAATCTTTTGCGCCAAGGTATTGAGATGATGAAAAGGCTGACTAGATGTAGCGGCGAAAGGATGTATCCCCAGTAACATCCTATATACAATAACGGCTAAAGCAAAAGAATCCCAGCTAGGTTCTACAATAGTATTTTGTGGATTTACACCTCTATAAAATTCAGGTGGTGTATATTCAGGAGTCAAAACTTTTGCTGCGAACAGTTCAATATTATCTTCCGTAATTTCGATAGAGTCGGTATCTATAATACTAACGGTGCCATCTGCTCGAACGAGGATATTGTCAGGTTTTAAGTCTATAATGGTATAACAACCGACACTATGCAGTTGAGCCACAATACCTGCTATATTTACACAAACTTGCAGTCTACAAGTAATGGCATTGGGATGAGAGCGGTCAAACTGTTGCCAAGCTTGCTGATTGGCTAAATGGCGAGGCAATTTAGGGAGGCAAAGGGTTTCTAACTTTTCGCCTCGAACTCTAGGTAATATAAGTCCTAAAAACTCACCATCTGTATCGTAGAGAATATCTTGAGGCCAAGCCATGTCCAATTTACTCCCTAAGTTTGGAGTATGGCGCATCAGATACATGATTTTGTATTCTCGTTGATCTGTACGTTTGCTGGGGTGATAAATTTTAGCAACATGATTGGGATAGCGAGGGTTGTTCATGATTTGATACAGCTCTGCCTCTCCACCTTTAGCAAAAGGTTGGTTGGCTAACTGGATCATCATATTATATTTAGAACTCTTAACCTGCATTATTTCCAAAAACTGTATTGATAAGTGGTATATGAAATTGGTTCCGATTTTAAGGTACTATAGGTAGAAGCTTTTATCTTTTGACCTTTCTTGTCATAATCCAACTTTCGAAATCCGTTACTGTTATTCGATTTAATTATTTCCAATTGCCCTAGCTTATTATAAATATACTCTGTAATGCTCGACCGATATCTATATTCTTCCACTTCCGTCTGAGAACAGCCATAAAACACATATTTTTCTTCTTGTTGAATATAGGTTAGCTGTTTTTGCTTATTATAGTGATAATTGGTCCAAGTGGTATCTTCTACGTTTCGGAAGGTAATACTCTTTTCTAATAATCCTTCTTTGGTGTAATAATATTGGTCTCTATTATTTTGGAGTGCTTCAAAATTATAAGTCTCTTCTGTAGTATGACTAGTATTATGATCTACATAGATCCAACCGATTTCTCTACCAGTTGCATCAAATTTATAATTTTTTTCTTTGGATAACTTTTTATCTATGGTATAATATTCAAACTTGGTACGTTTCCCATCACAATCAAAGTAAATCTTATCTGTTCCTGAAAACTTATAATTCCCATTATTACCTAAGATATAGAACTTTTGAGTCATGATTTTAACATTAGGTGGAGGAGCAAACTCAGGATTGGGAATGGTATGAAGTTGAGCTTGCATAGTTGATATTGCACAAATGATCAGAATCAGAATCAACATAAAAAATTATTTTTTTTCATAACCGATTAAACCTCTTAAAAGTTTCGTGGTCTTAGGGTACAGGCAAACAAAAATATTTGATTTGAAGTATTGTATAACTTTTATTTGAACATTACAAAAACCAAACAATTATGAAACTTAAAGGAATGATTTTCGGTCTGGCTGCTCTATTTTTTATTACTAACAATGCAGACGCACAAACGCGCACTCCCAAAGTAAGCAAACGTCAAGTAAATCAACAAAAACGTATTGGGCACGGTATCAAATCAGGTGAATTGACTAGAGGAGAGGTATACAGATTAGAGCGTCAGCAGCGTGATGTACATCGTACTAAGCGAGCTGCAAAAGCAGATGGAGTAGTCACTGGGCGTGAACGTGCAGTTATCCATCACAAGCAAAATCGTGCAAGTGCAAATATTTATCACAAAAAACACAATTCAACAAGCCGTTAGGCGTTATATCTATTGTGAACAGGAATTACTTTTACAACTACCGATAGCTCTTACTACCAAATAGTGAGAGCTATTTTTTTAAATAGTACTGTGCAGTTG
>JAKVCT010000547.1 GCA_022448995.1 Saprospiraceae bacterium | reverse complement strand
ATTCCGTCTTGATCAGCGTCTAATTTAAAGTTTGCATTGAATAATGTATCTGCAAAAGCTACAATCACATTACCTTCTAAACTTTCCTTGGCGCATAATATGGCGTGAGCTGTACCAAGTGCTTCTTCCTGGTGATAGATCACTCCTTTAGCCCCAATTTCCTCAGCAATCCCTAAAAGTTGCTTTTGATCAGCTTCTTCAAGATCACCAATAATGAAACCTATTTCGTCTATTGGTTCTGCGCATACTCCTGCGATATCTTCTACTAACCTGTGAACTATTGGCTTCCCTGCTATTGGGATCAATGGTTTTGGAGTAGTTAATGTATGTGGTCTTAAACGAGTACCTCTACCCGCCATAGGGATAATTAATTTCATAGCCTTTTATTTTTTTCCTGTGCTTCCGAATCCTCCAGCTGCACGCACTGTTTCATCTAAATTTTCTACAATTGCCAATGCAGGTTGTTCGTGTTTAGCAATCACTAATTGAGCAACACGCTCCCCATCATTAACCTCAAATTCTTCATTAGAAAGGTTTACAAGTATTACACCAATTTCCCCTCTATAATCTGCGTCTATAGTACCTGGAGAATTCAATACTGTAATCCCATGCTTGAAAGCTAAACCACTTCTTGGTCTTACTTGCGCTTCATAACCTTCAGGAATTGCCATAAACAATCCTGTTGGTACTAGTTTTCTTTCTAAAGGTTTAAGAACAAATGATTCTTTCAAGTTAGCACGTAAATCCATACCTGCAGCTCCTGCCGTTGCAAATGAAGGAAGTTCGTGTTTGGATTTATTGATTACTTGTATTTCCATAAGAGTCTAAAAATAGTAAATAATTCACGCTTTACCCCTTAATTTCTTTAATTCTAAGAAGTACATCAGGATAAAGAATGATACAAATACAACTGAAGCAAAAAGTGCATCCAACAGTATACTATCAAACGAAATAAAATAACTCGGCAACACAAATAATGACGCTAAAATCAAGTTTCTAATAACAGCAGATACATGGTAGTTTATCTGATAATCTTTCTGACCCCAGACATAACAAACAACTGTCATTCCAAAGTAGCAAACCAAAGTGGTCAAAGCGCAACCTAAATAACCAATAATAGGAATTAGGGTAATATTTAGAGCTACTGTAAAAATCGCCGCGCCAATTGATATTATGGTACCAACATACGTTTTATCCGAAAGTTTAAACCAAATACTAATGTTCATATAAATACCTAAGAACACGTTAGCACCTAAGAGAATCGGCAACACATAAAGACCTTCTCTAAGAATATCACTACCAATTAATATAGCTCCTAATTCTCTTCTAAAAACTGATAGACCTACAATAGCCAATGTCATAAAAACCACATAGTAGTGTAAAACGAGAGAATACGTCTCACCACTGTTTTTCTCTTTTGACTGACTAAAAAAGAAAGGTTCTGCAGCAAAGCGGAATGCCTGATTAACTAACCCAACTAACATGGAAAGCTTGTAAGCAGCTCCATAAGTTCCAAGTGCCTCCAATTTACTCCTGCCGTAATAAAAATTATCAGGAATGGCTTCTTTGAGTAAAATACGGTCTAGCATCTCGTTGACCATACCAGCAAAACCAACAAAAACCAACGGAACGGCATAACTGATCATCGGTTTAATATATTCTTTGTTCAACTGAAAAACGTAGCCTTTATAATTTCTTACAAGCAGAGGAATAAACAATGCATTAGCTATCAGGTTACTCAAAAACACATAACCAACACCTAATTCAGGATTATAAATTGAATTAACAAAATCACTCATCTCTGGTAAAAACCTACCTTCGTATACACCTTTGCAGAAAAGGAGGAAAAAGAGATTCAGACCTATATTCAGACCTATATTAAGCAGTAGCACAACTGCAAACTTTTTAGCCTTACCCTCATGCCTTAACCTCGCAAATGGGATAGCCACCATCGCATCTATCCAAAGTACAAGTGACAACCAAATAACAAACTGAGCATTTCCAGATTCTTGAAGAGCTGCCGTAATTGGAGCTACTCCAAGAATAAAAAACAACGATAATGAAGTAGCAATTACAAAAATTAAACTCAATGCATTATTGAAAGCCTTCTGCTCATCAACTTTATTAGCAAAT
>JAKVCT010000546.1 GCA_022448995.1 Saprospiraceae bacterium | reverse complement strand
ATTATCTCATCGAATATTGTTATTTTCATCCACACAAGATAGACTTTTTACCTTTATCTTGCTCTAATCCACTTTTCGTGATTTTAACCTGGACTTTGAGTAGATATGTGAGTATAAATTTCAGTAGTTTTCAATGAACTATGCCCCAATAAAGTTTGTGTAGCTCTTAAATTCACCCCTCTTTCTAATAAATGAGTAGCAAAACTATGCCTAAGTGTATGTATTGTCCCATCCTTTGGTACTCGTGACTTCAGTAAAGCTTTCTTAAATATTTTCTGAATACTACTTCTACTGTATTGACCTCCATCCTGCCCCTCAAACAACCACAAGGTTGGTCTGTGCTGTAAAAATAGTACTTTCTAAGCAAGAGTAATAATTTATTGGATAAGAGGGTATAACGGTCTTTATTCCCTTTCGCGTCTCTGATGAATATACAATATTCAGCACTTAATATATCTTTGATTCTTAGATTGATAACTTCACCTAGTCTTAATCCTCCTGAATATATTAGAGTTGTTCGGGTATAATTAGTTGATATTGAATAAAAGATTATATTGGCAGAAAAAGGAACTATGAGTATAAGCTATCAATCCATACGAACAGAACGACAATGTAAAGCAGCTACAGGATTATCCCAAGCTCAATTCAAAAAACTAGAAGCCTTATTCAAAGAGAGTTATGAAGAGTTATTTGAGCCACTGAAAACAGGTGTTCAAAAAGATAGGAATCAACAAGGGAAACTAGAGAGTCATGAAGCTTTGCTATTTTTTGTCTATTTAGCTTTTAAGTACAGGACAAAAGGCGAATTTCGTCCAAAATAGTTAAAAAATTGAGCAAACGCTCTTGCAAATGATCAAAGCCCACTTTAAAAATACTGAAGAGTTTGGCTTTTCTCTTTTTCAGTTTTTTGATAGGTATTTTATACCCATTACTAGCCAACCACTCTCCAGTTTTAATTGCCCAAATGAATGCTATAGCAATCAAAAACATCAAGTTAAAAATACGTTCTAGTTTCACCATATGAGTATCTTCAAAATTGAATCCTCTTTTTTTACAAGCAGCAAAGAATACCTCAATTTCCCAACGCTCCCCATAAAACTGTTTGCCTGCTGATAACGACTGATCACTTACTAATATAAGCCATTCTTTATCATCCATTTGCTGTCCAGCAATAAATAGCTGATGCTCCCATATTACTCGTTGTTTGCGAAGCATCTTGAAATGTTTGCACTTGAATATAGTTGATGCTAAAATCTCTTTATGTTTCCCTAGCTTACGAATCCGACTATTCGCTCTAATTCGTATTATAAGGGTAAATGGTTGTCTTTTTAAACAAGCAATCCAACTCGAACCTATAAATTCTCTATCCGCTAAAAGGTATTTTATCTGTTGTTTTTACCCTTCTGAAAGATGCCCAAGCAACTCTTCCATCAATGCTATCCGCTCTGTTGTATTAGAGTTCCCTCTTTTATCTAACAGTTTCCAAACTAATGGAATTAATATTCCCTTGTAACTAATACCTAACATCAAAATATTGATATTAGAATCCCCAAACTTCCAGTTCGTCCGATCTATGCTTAGGGCTATCCAACTTTGCTCAGTTGCAAATAATCGCTAAATAAGCTGTACATAGGCTTTTTGACAAAACTTAATACATTTTACAAAGCGTTGAATTCGCTTAAAGTTGGATGAACGCTTTACTTTTGGATTGATTACTTAGCTTGGAATAACTAATACTACCAAGTTTTAATAACCCTAAAACTAACTTTACAAGCATTTTCATCCGCTGCCCATGTAGGCTAAAATGATGGCTCAGTTCTTCTTTTAATTTCTTTTCACTATCTTTCATTTGGAGTAATTTGAGTTTGATTTATTATTGTTTTGACACCAACAATTTACCACTTTTTTAATTACTCCACTTTTTTTGTCCTGTACTCAGATGTTTCTTATAAAGATCGGAAAGCGGTGGTTAGCTCCATTTAGGAGATTTACCAAGCGGATAATGAAGAAATGGCTAAAGATGGATTGGAGAATTTTCGGACTACTTGGGGGGATAAATATGCTAAAGCGGTTGACTCCTGGGAGAGAAATTAGTCGAATTTGACCGTCTTCTTGAGCTATCCGAAAAAGCTCCGAAAA
>JAKVCT010000545.1 GCA_022448995.1 Saprospiraceae bacterium | reverse complement strand
TCTAAGTGGTTGTAGTCCAGGAAGAATTAATTCGGTCCTAAGGGATAATAGCGAGGTTCCTTTTGAAATGTTAGCTACTGTAGATACAGACCAGACTAATCTTTTATTGCTAAGCTCTAATTATTATTTATCCGATAGCCTGTCTCCAGAATTTTTTAGTGTAGTTCCTGATCTTAATCTTATAAGTGTTATAAAGGAGTATAATAACAAAGACTACGCTGTCTTATTTGATCGTGAAATGACTCCAGGTCAGCCTTACACCTTGTTTTTATCATCTGATTTACTGGATTGTAAAGAAGGCTATTTGGAATGGGAGGGGGAAATTTTGTTTGGGCTTGGAAAGGAACCGAAGGAAGGGGATATCATTATAAATGAAATTATGTGTGATCCACTTGCCGGGTGCAATAGCTTTATAGAGTTTCGAATTACGACCGATTCAATATTAAATTCAAATGCTGTTTTTTTGGAATACAGAAGTGATTCCAAAATATATTGGTATCCCATTGACTTGCCCTCCTTTCAGACCTTTTCTTATTATGCGCTTATGGAAGATACTCAGGATCTTGAGCTTTGTTACCCCAACTTGTCTGCTGACCGAATAATTCTCGTAGACAACCTAAGACAAATGGATCGAGACTCCTTTGCCTTATCCCTCTATTATCAAAAGCCTGATTTAAGTCTTAGTTTGTTAGATCAGTTTACGTATAAATTATCTGAACGAGGTGTTTTAGCCGACTGGCGTGGAAAGAGCTACGAACGATTACAAACAGGACTTTGGAAGACAGCGATAGGACCAGATTTTAGTAGTCCGGGATATGAAAATCAATTCTTTTTTATAAATAATTTAAGGTCAGACGAACCATTTTATCTTAGTCATGCTCTTTTAAATACGGAAAGTAGTCCACTGATCCTACATTATGATCTCAAAGGAGGTCAAGGACTACTCAATAGCAGTTTTGTATCCTTTGGCCATAGCCAAGTCCATAGAATGTCTGAGGATAAATATCTAAACGGCAAAGGGACTATATTCTATGAAAACCTTGAACTTCAGTACTTGCGAAATGGATTTAATATGCTATTTTTGGAGCTCGGAGTTGAAAATGGACAAGTAGAGTATTTCCGCTTACCATTTTACTTTATGAAATAAGGGATGGGATTTATAAAAGACAGATTTGTGAGCCTTGGTTTTGCACTAAAGGGTATCAAAGCCTTTGTTATGGGTGAGGTTCACGCAAAGGTGCATTTGGTTTCAGGGACTTTAGCCGTTTTGTGCGGTCTGTGCCTTTCTTTAAGTACGACAGAATGGAGTATTGTTATTCTATGTATAATTTCTGTTCTATCTGCCGAAGCTTTTAATACTGCTATAGAGTTATTACTGGACTTTATTCATCCTGAACATCACGAAAAAGTGGGAAAGATTAAAGATATTTCAGCTGGTGCTGTATTATTTTTATCCTTTGGTTCGTTGATTATTGGTGGATTTGTATTTTTGCCAAAGATAATTGAATTGATAAAGATGTATTCTTTTTGATTATACTTAGGACAACTAACATTTAATATTAAGAACCTGCAGCAAAGGGCTGCAATTAACTAAAAAGACGAAAAATGAAGAGATTAGGAATTATTGCTGTGGTTTTGTGTGCTGTATTCGCATTCAGTAACACTTCTTATGCTCAGAAGATAGGCTACACTAACTCTGCAGAAATTCTTCAGGCTATGCCTGAGTTTAAATCAGCGCAAACTACAGTTGATACATATAGTAAACAACTTGCTTCTAAGTTTGAGAAGCGTGCAACAGACTTCCAAGCAAAGGTTCAGAAGTTTCAGAATGATGCCAATGCAGGTCTTTTGACGCCAAATCAAATTAGAGAGCAAGAGGCTACACTAGGTGCTGAACAGCAAGAGCTTGCTCAAATGGAGCAAAACCTTGCCCTTCAATTAAAACAAAAAGAGCAAGAGGTACTTGCACCAATCCTTAATAAGCTTCAGGAAGCAATTGATAAGGTTGGACAGGAAAGTGGATATGATTATATCCTAAATGCAGATTCTTACTCTGGTGGTATTATTCTTTACAAGAAGCCAGGTGATGATGTTACAGCAAAAGTAAAAGCAAAATTAGGAATGTAATTTTTACAATCTTTTAT
>JAKVCT010000544.1 GCA_022448995.1 Saprospiraceae bacterium | reverse complement strand
AAACCAAGAAGAATCGGTGTTGCAGCAGCATTTACGCCTAATGGTGATGGTACAAATGACTATTTATTTGTGCAAGGAGATGATAAGGTTGCTCAGATTAATGTCTTTAGAGTTTATAGTCGCTGGGGAGAATTGGTTTATGAAGGTACAGGATTAACTATCAATGAGGCAACTCAAGGTTGGGATGGTACGTACAAGGGTAAACCGATGAATTCAGGGGTGATTGCTTGGTATGCTGAGGTTGAATTCTTGGATGGTCATGTGGAGATTATCAAAGGTGATGCTACTTTACTGAGATAAATAATTAATTTAAAAAGCACAGAAGATCAAAATTGAATTGTATTCTTCTGTGCTTATTTTATTATTATAAAGGTCATATTTTTTAATTTGGTACGTTATTCTATATAAACTTTGAAAAAGTTTGTAGAACTTTGGATAAAATTCTATCTCTTTGATAAGAATATGTACTATGTTAGCGTTATATTAATCAGAATACTTTATAACCTTTAACCTTTTATCCTAAAAATAAGAAAGTAGGGACCTTCCTTGCTAGATCTTATAGGACTTAGGTTGATTGATAATCAGGCTTTCATGAGTTAGTCTGAGCCGAAGAGTATTAGTCATTAATTACTTAGAACTGAAGAAATCCTATATTTACGATAATATTCCTACTAGGAAATATAATTTATAAAAAGATGAATCTATTTTCTAAACTTACATTTTTTGTACTTGTGTGTACAGCTATTATTTATCCTAATCAAGAGGCTGAGGCACAAGATCCGCGTTTTTCGCAATATTATGCCGCACCCATGCGAATTAACCCTGCTATGGTAGGGGTAATGGATGGTTCATGGAGAGTTGGGGTGAACTATAGAACTCAGTGGAGTGCTGTTTTAGGAAAGGCTTATAAAACATTTGGGGCTATGGGAGATGTCCGTATTCCTGTATTTAAAGATGATTTTGTAGGTGTTGGTATAGGGGCAATGACAGATGTTTCTGGTGTTGGAAATTACAATACAACAGATGTCAATTTAGGATTTTCTTATCGAAAGAAGCTAAGCCAAAAAAGTAGATATATACGAAATTCCTCTGTTTCTTATTTAGTTGCAGGTGCGCAGATTGGTTTTGGGCAGCGTGCAATTAAGTGGGATAACTTGACTTATTCTACCCAGTGGGTTGGAGAGACAGGAACATACAACACCCAAATATATAGTGGTGAAAATCCTAACGTACGTACTTCTAGAATGTATTTTGATGCGAGTGCTGGATTAATGTGGTACGGAACTTTTGGGCGTCGTCGTAGCGTATATGCAGGAGCTGGAGTTTATCACTTGAATCGTCCAGATATTTCATTATTTAATCGTCCTGCTAAGGATTCTCTAGGCAATAGTCTTGGTTCTGGTGTAGAGAATTTGTATATGCGTTGGGTATTACAAGCAGGAGGAGAAGTTCTAGTTGGTGGTCGTAACAGTTCTATCAGTTTGTTGCCCGGAGTAGTAACGATGTTTCAAGGTCCTTCTACCGAAATTAATGCAGGTCTAGGAGTTCGCTACAAGGCACCAAAATATGATGATTTTGCTTTTCGATTAAGTGTTTGGACACGTTTGGCTAATGATTTCTCAGGAAGTATTGGTTCTGATGCTTTAATTTTTATTGTGGGGTTGGACTATCTAAACTTCCAATTTGGGATTAGTTATGATGTTAATATTTCTGCACTGAGGGCGGCTTCAAGTGGTCGAGGCGCTATGGAATTTTCTTTGATTTATACCAATCCTGGAGATGCCAAACGTAGAGATGGTTGTCCAAGTTTTAACTTCTAAAAGAGTAGTTTTACGTAAAAAATTGGAAAAAAATAAAAAAAGTGCTTCTAAAAAGCACTTTTTTTATTTAAAAATTTGGATTTAATTTAGAAATAGGTATATTTGCTCCGCACTTAACAAAAGGCGAGATAGCTCAGCCGGTTAGAGCGCAGCACTCATAATGCTGAGGTCGGGAGTTCGAGTCTCCCTCTCGCTACCAAAATTGGAGCAATAAAAAAGGTATTAGTCTAGACTAATACCTTTTATTTTTGTGTGCCTAGCATGTTTAACAACTAGTTGGTGAAAGTCCAATACAGACCAGATAGGGGGAACTGTTAGCTGATGGCA
>JAKVCT010000543.1 GCA_022448995.1 Saprospiraceae bacterium | reverse complement strand
GACGGCTTGCGCAGAATTGAGTGAGGAATTGGGTTTAACGATTACAAAACCTGTACTTATAAAATTTATTAAGAAGCTTGGTTATAGGTGGAAACGATTTCGTAAAAGTCTGAAAAGTAAGCAAGACGCAGTAATTTATGAACAGCAAAAAGCTAAGCTAAAACAGCTTATAGAGCTTCACAAAGAGAAGTATATAGATTTGTACTTTGCGGATGAAAGCAGCTTTAATATGGAGGGGTGTATACCTTACGGCTGGCAACCCAAAGGAGAATATATTGAACTAACTCCAAGCAAAACAACATCTATAAATGTATTTGGACTAATGAGTTTGGACAACAGGCTTGAAGCTTACACCTACAAGGGGAGTGCCACAAGTGATCTGATAATCGCTTTTATAGACGATTTTGCAAGTGGCTTAAAGTGTAATAGTCAAGACTAGATCTGACAGATGAAACCTATCAGACATCAAAAAAAGGAGAGGTCGTATCGTCAAGGTACGACTTTTCAGTTTTAAATCCGATATTGTCGTTGCTAGATTTTTTCTCAACTTCAATTCCCTTAGTTGAAATTGTAGGGTTTGAAGTTGAAAAAAAATGTTGGTTGGGTTGAGCTTGCTGCTCTAACATCTTTTCTTTAGCCAAATTCAGACTCTCTAGAAAAGTCTGATTGGGTGTTCTGCCCAGACAGTGCTTACCACTGTGGGTACGTTGTTCATTGTAATAGCTTGTCCAAATATCCAAATCTGCTTGGAGCTGATCAATCGATTGGTAGATTTTTTTGCGGAAAGCAATTGCATAAAATTCGTCTTGTACTGTTCTATGAAAACGTTCACAAATACCATTAGTTTGAGGAGATTTAGCCTTGGTTTTAGTGTGGTCAATATCCTCAATTGCTAAATACAGTTGGTACTCATGATGTTCCCTCCTACCACAATATTCAGTGCCACGATCGGTTAAAATTCTCAAGACAGGTAAGCCATAAGATTCATAAAATGGCACTACTCGATCATTGAGAATATCAGCAGCAACTAGTGCATTTTTACGGTCGTATAGCTTGAGAAAAACATTCTTAGAATAGGTATCTATTACCGTTTGTTGGTAAATTCGACCAACACCTTTAATAGTTCCAACATAATAACTGTCTTGAGCTAGAAGATAGCAGGGATGAGCGGTCTCTATTTCTCCATGAGCCACTTTTTCATCTTTTGCTTTTTCTAAAGCCACGAGTTGTGCTTCGCTTAGCACTTGACCTGTTTGGGCAACTAACTGCTCTAAGGCCTTCAATCGCTTTTTCATGGTCTCTAATCCATGACGAAGCCAAATACTACGAACACCACCTGGAGATACTATAATTGCTTGCTTTTTTAATTCATTAGCAACTCGTACTTGGCCTAGTGCTGGATTCTCTATTGCTATAGCTACTACAGCTTTTTCTACTTCTTCACTTACCCGATTCTTTCGATTTGGCTGCTTTCTACTTAGCTCTTGCAAGGCTGCTTCTCCTCCCTTTTCATACAATTCTTTGAAGCGATAGAAACTGTCTCGGCTATAGCCAAATATTTTACAGGCCTGTGATACATTTCCTAAATGTTCTGCTAATTCTAATAATCCTAACTTGTTTTTGATTATTTTGTGTTGAGTAGTCATGATTTTAATCTTGTTTTAGTTATTAATTCTTCCTTATCTAATTTACTAAAACTGTCAGATTAAGTCTTGACTACTTCACATAAAAGAACATTTTTAGATTACTATATGGATTACTCTGATGAAGGGTTTTATGACTATGGAAAAATGTTTTTAAACTGGACTAAAGTTGTCGGCTTCCCCAAAAAGGGGACAATTCTAAACTAGAGTTTTAAACAGCAACAGATCGACTACGTGCAAAATTATCTGGCACTTGATGTCCAATACCACTATGAGGTCGATGTCTGTTGTATTCTATAGACCATTCCCAAAGTTGCTCACGAGCTTCCTTTAAAGTTGTAAACCAAAATCTATCGAGTACTTCTCTTCGAATAGTTCCATTAAGCCGCTCAATAAAGCCATTTTGTGTGGGCTTGCCTGGTTGTATGAAAACTAGTTTTATTTTTTGTTTCGCTGCCCACCCAGACAATTTTTTTGAAATGAATTCAGGCCCATTATCTACTCT
>JAKVCT010000542.1 GCA_022448995.1 Saprospiraceae bacterium | reverse complement strand
ATGCAGCAGGAACCAAGTATGAAGTGGCAAGGGTTTTTCCAGATGTTAGTGTCAATGATTTTTTAATGGAACAACACCAAAGGGATGAAATGGAGCAGTATAAAGGCAACATTAATTTTGTGATAAACGAAAAGGGAATCATATTTGCGGATTTATATACTTGGAGAATTCCTGATTTTGAAACAATAGAAGATTTTAATGATGTCTTGATTATCTGGCAGGATAGAAAATTTGTTAAAGAAATAATCCCCGTAGAATAGTATGCCAAGAAATATATTGGATGAGCATTTAAGCGAAGGAAAAAGTCTAAAAGTACGCTATTTCTTTTGCTCATTTTTGGAGTTGCTAATCATTTTAGCAGATGCCCTTGGTGTATTGGTTGGAGTAGGGTATTCTTGGTATTATGCCTTTCAAGACTTGAGTAATTATTGGTTGTTTTTGATCAATCCGGTAATCTTTATTCTATTATTTGGTTTGCCTTCTATTAAATACCTTTGGGAGTGGAGAGTACAATCGATAGAACTAGAGAAGACGCAAAATATTCAGTTGTATAACTTAGATAGGAGTGATCTTATTGGATATGCACAGTTTGTTAGTGGGGTGATTACGTTTTTTTTAGTTCTCTCTGTATTCATCAACTTTAGAGACACTGGCTTGGTCGCTCTGCCTATTTCGGTATGGGGGATCATAGCTTATTTTATAGTTATAGGGCCGGTACAATTCTTATATGTGTATTACATCAATAGAACAGATGATAGTCTCTCGTACAGCGTAGACAAGGACTAATAATTCTGGTATATAGACGTCTACTTTAAGTGCTATTGCTAGGAGCCTCTACAGCAATAAAATCATGAAAGAACACAAGCTGAAAAAGAGGGAAAAGCTATGATTTAGTAGACTTCTGCAATCGCTAATTCTATCTCGCATAGATCCTCAAACAAAAGCAATTTGAGCTTTTCTTCTTTGTTTTGCAATCGGATTTCATGAATCAAATCTTTTAGTAATTGTAAGGGATGGTATTCTTCGCCAATTAATTCTGTTGTCCAGTTGGTTCCCATCAATACTTCTTGTTCATAAAGCGGTATGCACCAAACTTCTAGAAACTCTACAAGTTTTATCTTTTTGGGTTCGTAATCGCTCCATTCGTTGACAGCGCATTTTTGTGCTGCTGATTTGCTATCCCAAAAGAGATAAACATTCAAGTCAGAGTTTTTGGATGCAGACATGGCACAACCTTCGTTTTTGTGTAGGTACCATATGACACTTTCTTTGACTATTTTCTGTAGAAACTTATTGGTTTGAATGGGCATTTGCCTAATATTTTACTTTGTTAGTTGCTTTTAATTCTTGAGGGATATCCTCTATTTTATTGTGGCGAACATCTATTAATTTTAGATGAGGTAATTGAATGAATCCTTTCGGAATGGTTGTAATCTTATTATTGCTTAGAATCAATGTTTCTAACTTTTTAAGTTTAGCAATACTTGCAGGAATCGTGTTCAATTGATTGAACCACAAATTTAGTGTTTTTAGATTGGTTAATTGTTCAAAATCTGAGGGCAAAGATAGGATTTTATTTTGACTTAATACTAGATGTTCCAACTTGCTTAGTTTTGTTATGCTATGAGGGATGCTGTCTAGCTGAGCGCCTTCTGCATTCAAGTATTTTAAATTGCGGAGATTTCCAATAAGTGGAGAGAGCTGTTTTATGGTAGTTTTTCTAATAGTGAGCTTTTCTAACTGCGTTAATGAGAATATAGGACATGGCAGACAGGATACATTTTCGCCTTGTAAGTCTAATTGCTTTAGATTGGGCCATTTGGATAATAATTTGAATTTATTAGGTTTGAATTTTTCTTGCTCATAAAAATCCAAATGCAAAACTAAGACACTATCAGGATTCGCTTTTAATGCTTCTTTGAAAGAATAGAAACTAGTTTGAGCCATAGTATGACTATAACTCAAACTAATTAATAATAGGATGGATAACCAATTCATGTTAATATTATTTTAGGTTGGCCGCAATCCAATAGTCAAATTCGTCTGGAGGTACTATAGCGCCATTGCTCCAGCCAGTACCTTGGTCGGCGATTTTCATCCCAATGATTTCATCATCTTCTTTGACGTACTCCAAAAAGATAAAAGAATGACCAATAC
>JAKVCT010000541.1 GCA_022448995.1 Saprospiraceae bacterium | reverse complement strand
ATCTCAAATTGCGGAATGGCAAGAGTGTTTGGTTACCTTATGGGAGCAAATGATATTGACATGTCAGATGAAGGAATCTTTGGTGATACATCAAATATCATTAAAGAAGCTTTAGAAAAAGCACATGCTAAAAATTCAGACAAAACTCAAATAGCAAAAACTGCATTCGAAATTGCATTAGATCAATTGGTTTAACATTTAAATACACTGACTTAACACTTAATTATGGAAATTGGAATTATAGTAGTATTTGTGCTTGGTTATTTAGCAATAACTATGGAACACACTTTAAGAATTGATAAACTTATTCCTGCACTAGCTATGATGGCTATCTGTTGGGCAATGATTGCATTTGGAATAGATACTCTACCTCAATGGTTTGATTCTTCAAGTAGCAGATTAATAGAAAACTTTGGAGAGTGGACAAGTGAACAAAAACACCATATGCTTGAACATGGTTTGCTTCATCATTTGGGTAAAACCGCTGAAATATTAATGTTTCTAATGGGAGCTATGACAATTGTTGAGATTACTGATCATTATGATGGATTTTCTGCCTTAAAAAGAATAATAAAATCAAAAAAGAAATCTGTTCTTTTATGGATAATGGCGATTCTTGCATTCGTCTTATCTGCAATTATAGATAACTTAACAGCTACTATTGTTCTGCTTACAATATTGAGAAAAATTGTTTCGAAACAAGAAGACAGATGGTGGTTTGCGGGTATGATTATTGTCGCTGCAAATGCTGGTGGTGCTTGGTCTCCTATCGGAGATGTAACTACTACAATGCTATGGATGGGAGATAAAGTTACAACAGGTAAACTTATTTGGTACTTATTAATCCCTTCTATTATTTGCATGCTTGTACCAACGTTAATTGCAAGCTTTTTACCTGCTTTCAGAGGTGAACTTGAAGAATCAGATAAAGACAACACAGAAATAGGACCGTATGCAACTCAAATGTTAGTTCTAGGTTTATCTGCAATAATTTTTGTTCCTATCTTTAAAACTATAACACACCTTCCTCCTTATGTCGGTATGATGTTATCTTTAGCGGTTGTTGCTACTGTTGCCGAAATTATCAGCAATAGACAATTTAAGCTTTCACAAATTGATGGAGAAAATGAGGGGCATCCTCATAGCCCTGTTCATGGAGCATTAAGTAAAATTGAAATGCCTAGTATTTTATTCTTCTTAGGTATTTTATTAGCTGTAGCTGCTTTAGAGTCTGTTGGTCACTTATTCAACTTTGCTAGTATGCTAAACGATTCACTAGATAAAGATGTTATGGTTTTATTACTAGGTGGTGGTTCTGCTGTAATAGATAACGTTCCTTTAGTAGCTGCTAGTTTAGGAATGTTTACAGAAGGTACAGACGATACTTTATGGCACTTCATTGCCTACGCTGCTGGTACAGGTGGATCTATGTTAATTATTGGTTCTGCTGCAGGTGTAGTTGCTATGGGTATGGAAAAAATATCATTCTTCTGGTATTTAAAGAAAATCTCAATTCTAGCTATAATTGGTTATTTAGCTGGAGCTGGAGCATTCATATTACTTAGATAGACAATAAAAAAGAAAAATTATACGTTGTTATAAACAAGCAAAGCAAGGAATATGGATTATTATTTATTAGCACAAAATGTTGCAGAAGGAGCTGAAAAAGTAGCTGATGCTACTGATAAAGCAGAAAAAACTGGAATAAAAGAGGGAGTTAAAAAAATTCCTGTTTGGGATTTAATTATTGATGGTGGTATCGTTATGATTCCATTAGCAATTATGTCTGTTTTTGCAGTATATATCTTTGTTGAGAGATTTATGGCTATCCAAAAAGCTCAGAAAGAAGAGAAAAACTTTATGTCTCAGATTAAGTCTTTCATTCAAAATGGAGATTTAAATTCTGCTAAAAACCTTTGTCAAGTAACTAACCATCCTATTGCTAGAATGATAGGAAAGGGTATCTCTAAAATTGGAAAACCAATTACAGATATCAGAACTTCTGTGGAGAACCAAGGAAGATTAGAAGTTGGTGGTCTAGAAAGAAGAATGTCTATTTTAGCTACAATTTCTGGAGCTGCACCTATGATTGGTTTCTTAGGAACTACACTTGGTATGATTAGATCTTTTAACGATATGGCTAGTGCCGATTCAGTAAA
>JAKVCT010000540.1 GCA_022448995.1 Saprospiraceae bacterium | reverse complement strand
ATCTGGTCTGTATTGGACTTTCACCAACTAGTTGTTAAACATGCTAGGCACACCATAAAAAAAATGAAACCGAATATTATTTCGGTTTCATTTTTCGAGACTTAGCTTTTAGACAGCCTCTTGATTTTTAGCTAGATGGATTTGTTCAGCTTTTTATTTTAATTTAGTCTTCAAATTGATCTCCAATGAAGTCACTTAGTTCGCTTCCAAATTCTTGTAGTCCACCAATGACACCTTTCTCACTCCAGTAATCAGATGCATCTCCAACTAACTCCTTCACTTTACCCGCTACACCTACAATACTATTATAATATTCCTTGAATTTGGCTTCGATTTGGTAGTAACCAGGACCCAACGCAAACTCCCCCCAAACAACATGTTGCTCTCCACCAATAGGCTTAGTTACTTTAATTCCAGTGAAAACAAATATTTTATTAATTTGACCTAATTTTACATTGATAGACAGATCATCTTCCTTGATATCAGTAGTTTTCTCTGCCAATTCACGGATTTCTTTGGAGGCACGAATAAACAAACCTACTCCAGCATTGATATCTATACCTCCATGAAGGTTATAACCAAAATCTTGGCTATTTGCAGAAGCTTCTCCTTTGATATACCCGACAACAGAACCTTCTAAGGTTAGCCCAGCTTCTACTATAGCTGGTTTTATTCCAACATCAAAGTTTACGGTTCCTGTGAGAGATGTAGTCACAGAGATTTTAGAAACGGCATCTACTACTTCTCTATTCTCGTCTCTTTGCCCTTCTACACTCACATTTCCTTGAATTGTTAATGCTGCAGATAGTCTTACCCCTACAAAACATGGAACAGGCCCCAGAGCAAAAGGTAGTTGTTGTTCAAACTTTCCTAAGTTCCATTTTTTGCCAAGCATTACAGCAAACTTATTATTTCCAACTGTAACACTTCCTTGAACCCCATCTCTATTTTCTACACCAACTGTTCCCTCTACATCACCATCCTTAGTAGCCTTAATGCTACCTGTGATTGTCTCTCCATGACTATTTTCAAATCCTCCAGTACTTAAGTTGACTTCATCTTCAGAAATAGTTACCCCTTTTGATAGAGATTGTTCTTCATAAACCCCGTCTACACTAACTCCAATACCACTTGATTTATTCTCAGCAGCTTTTAGTTTTTTATGTTCTGTATAAATAGGGCTGAACTTTTGCTTTATAGGATCAACATCTGTACGCATCCCTCCATTCTCCAATTGAGCCTCCGAAGATAGTTGGTTGAATTGATTGTAGAAAGAATTAATAGCTGCATCCATACTGATTGCGCAATTTTCTTGATCAGGATCTAAGCTCATACCTTGAAATACTCTATTTTTCCAAGCATCCAAGTCTCCAGAATAGTTTTTAATTTGGGCATGAATCTGTTCTAGAGATGCGACTAAACTTTGATCATTATTTTCTACTGAGGATACACTAGTTTCAGGAACTTCATTCGTTTGTTCTCTTTCCTGTTCTGGTGCTGTAGTTTCTAGTACTGGACTAGAATTGGTTTGTTCTCTTTCCTGTTCTGGAACTGTGGTTTCTGGTGCTGGACTAGAATTAGTTTGTTCTCTTTCCGGTTGAGTTTGAGGTGCTTTATCCTTGGGCGTTTCTGTGGATGGTTTATCTTTTTGTGCGTTAGCCTCCTCTTGTTTTTTCAATTGTGCTTTTACCTGATTAATAATCGTAAGCATAGATTGTAATTGTTGCTTATCATTATCATCAAGAACACCATCAGCTTCCAAATACTTTTTTTGCAATCTATATTCTGTTTCTAAGTCTTTGATTTCTTGCTTTAAATTGTTCATTATATATAGTGTTTAGGATTTTTTACATTAAAAAATTAGGGCATAAAAAGGTTGGAGGGGATTTAATTTTCTCCTAAGCTTTGCAGCAAAGCTTCTAATCTTGCTTGCAAATCAGAGATTCTTGATTTGGCTTCCTTATTATTTTTGGCTTTATTGCCTACTACCTTATCTCTAATTTTCAAGTACTTCAACACATCTTTCAACATTGTTTGAAGAGCAGGAGCAATCTTATCTTTAATCGCAGATCTTATTTTGCTTAGTTTTTCCTGACTTTCTGGACTGAAGGCATCATAACGTTCTTCAATTGCGCTTACTTTTTCGATCATATCTTCTACC
>JAKVCT010000054.1 GCA_022448995.1 Saprospiraceae bacterium | reverse complement strand
CTACGTTTTTCGTCTCGTTCAGCATCAAAAAATCTTGTGAATTATTATAAAATTAATTATGTCCACCTACTTAATATTTGAAAATTTATATTACAGAGCATTCAACTTCACTTACAAAATTTATTAAGAGGATGAACAGGTCTATACTTCTTTTAGGGATATTAAGCATATTGGCAATCTCTTGTAAAAAACAACCCTCAGAGGAAAATCCTAATGGTACATTAACAGATTCTAGAGACGGAGAGGTCTATGCAACTATTTTTATCGGAAACAATAATTGGATGGCAGAAAATCTTCGTTATCAATGGCAAAGTTCTACCTACAATTCCAATAATCCGGATATAATTTATGGGCGCTTATACAATTGGGTAGCTGCTTCAGATGCTTGTCCAAAGGGCTGGCATTTACCAAGTAATGAAGAATGGCAAGATTTGGTAGATGCTTTGAGTGCTACCTATTCTGAAGTGGGAACTGCTATGAAATCCACTACAGGTTGGACAGATTTAGGGAATGGAACAAATGCCTCGGGTTTTAATGCTTATCCTGCAGGAAGTGAGGATTCGACAGTGAATGGGGCTTTAGGAAATACTGCTCTTTTTTGGTCTGCAACGTCTTCTTTTTCACCTCAGGATGCCTATTCTAAGATGCTAAGTTATGATACAACTTCTATCGAACTAAACGGTACTCGCAATAAAAATGATCGACTTTCTTGTCGTTGTGTACAAGATTAAGAGTATGTCTAAAATTAGTGTTTAGCTATGCTGAGGACTTCGTGATTTTTTAATTTAACAGAACAAAGGTTCTGCCTAAAAAACGACTTGAATAAGCTTTAATAGTCTGTGTGTTTTTATAAATAATTGATAGTCAGTATTTTTTGTTGTCGTGCTAAGGTAGTGCTTCACAAGAGTTAAACTAAGCGTGGTATACGCTTAGTATCAATTGTTTACAAAAAATTCACAGACTATTCTTTTTAATGCTTAAAATATTTTATTATTTAGCATATTGTGTTTTTTAATGTTATAAGTGTTGTTATACAATTAGATAAAACTATACAAGTAAAGATTGATAAGTAAGTGGGGCTGTATAAAAAGGTAAATTTCGAAAAATGAAACCAAATTAAATTTTGGATTTTATTTTTTCTTTGTTGCGAGGCAACCCTGAAAGGCTCAGCGCAGCTAATTCATTCCCTCGCCAAATAATATTCTAACACTTTATGTTAGACCTTACCTTTTTGGACAACCTCATTCAAGTAATAGTCCAAATGTTCTCATAGTTATCTTCAGCTTATTTTAGATTAACTTTTAACTGTGTTGAATCCTTCGGATTTGACTAAAATAATTCTAAATCAATTCTAGGATTATTTTTGTCCGCTTACTTATTTGAAAATTATTTGTTACAAAACAAATGGAAATGGCCAATATTGAAAAAATTAAAAAATTGTGGGCAGGAATTAGTAAGTATGAAAAAATGGTGGTGACACTCCGACAGTTATTTATGGAAGATGATGGAAAAATTAATGATAAAGAAGCTACAAGACTAAAAGAAGTGTCTAGTTATATTGAAAAAATTAAAGCACGTCTTGATGATATTCTGAAGAAAAATGGAGAAACTATAACTGATACCACATCAGATACGATGACTGACACCACATCAGATACGACAACAACTGTAGACCCAGCAACTGATACTACAGATAAACCTATTACATCCTCTAGTATAAAGGCTTCTGTAGGAAAAGATGGAACTAATGATGATCCTGATGTTCGCCTTGTTCAAGAATTACTTAAAATTACGGTTGATGGTCAGGTTGGTTCTCAAACCATTGGAGCAATCGAAGCTGTTCAACGTTCGATTTTTAATGGTTGGTCTGATGGTCTTGTAGAACCAGGTGAAAAGACCTGGCAACATATATCTGGAGGTGGATCTATATCTACAGACAATGCAATAAGTCCTAATACAGAAACAGGAGAGTATAAAAATACTACAGGTAAGTTGTTATTTGAAGATAAAGCCCGTGCTAAACATGGTGATCAATTTATTATCAAACTTAAAGAAATTTGCTCCAAATTGGGTTTAGAACCTGATTTTCTGATGGCAACTATTGATGCAGAATGTGGATTTGATCATAAGGCTGTTAATAAATACACTCAAGCTAGTGGTTTGATTCAATTTATGCCATTTACAGCTAAAGATCTAGGTACTACTATCCAAGATATACAGAAAATGTCTGCTCTAAAACAGTTAGATTATGTATATAAGTATTTCTCTATTTATAAAAAATTAGTAAATAAATTGTCTGAACCAGCAGAATCTTATTTAATTGTATTTTATCCATATGCTGTAGGTAAACCTAATGATTATGTATTGGGAAGTCAAGTTGGACCAGGCACTGTGGCCGCTATTGCTAGACAAAATGCTATCTATGATCTCAATAAAGATGGGAAAGTGACTAAAGGAGAGATCATGGAGTATATGCGCAAAAATAAGTATAAAGATGCTTATGCTATGATGGAACAATTGTCACAAACTAAAGATGATGGAAACGATACTAATGCAGATCCTTCAGATACCTCAACAACAGACACAGATACATCTAATTCTGATCAATCTGATCCAGAAACTCAAGTAGCCCAAGGAGGAGAACCCTCTACTGCTAATTTTAAATTGTCTGAATTCTTATCGCCAAATGATCCACAACGTTATATTCCTAATGAACTGTGGCCAAATATTGCTAAGTTGATGAAACAGTTAGAGGTAATTCGTTCAGCTTTGGGGGTACCTTTACGTATCTCATCGGGTTATCGAAGCCCAATACATAATGCTAATGTAGGGGGTGTTTCTAATAGCCAACACTTAAAGGGAATTGCAGCAGATATTGTTTGTAGTGTACATCCACATGAAGTACATGCAACGATCAGTCGATTGATTGATGAGGGAAAAATTGTGCAGGGTGGCTTAGGAAAGTATAATGGTTTTACGCATTATGATATTAGGGGGACTGCTGCGCGTTGGTAGATAATTAGGGGGAAGTAGAAGTAAAGTTAGGGACAAAATAGTTGATTAATTTTAAATATGATTTAGTTAGTTTTCTCTTACTTAAATACTGTAGAATGAACTTTTTTCTTAAGAATACCCATTTTTGTGTATCTAAATTTTAGATCTGTCGTTAGATCCTTATACTGTAAAGTAACAGTTTGTTGATTTTTTAATTGTGTACCAAACAATTAAAAAACATCCTTTAGCTTCATAGAGCACTTTGTAGTTGTTACTGATTGATAATCAATTTTTTATAGAATTATATTAATTTTTTGGATTCTATTAATTATGATCATGAAAGGCTCAGCAACGTTAAAAATTAACGAACTAAGGATAAAGAATAATGAGGTTATTTAAAAATTATGTACCACTACATTAAATTCATTGATTGTCTTCATTTGTTCATTCTTTTTTGCACGATAGTGCTGAGATTAACCCAAAACCCTGCAGAGCTTAATTAAATTGAAAGAGACCTGAATTGACTAAAAATCTTTGAATATTTTTGTTAAACCTGATTCCTAAACAATTATGACTTTTTTAAACCAAAAACAAATAAACACATGGCAATTGTAGATAATAATGGTAATCCTGTAGAGAATAAAGAAGGTGATATTTCTTATTCGGTGACAAAACCTAAATCACGGCATCCTCTAAGTCTAGTTTTTATTACTTTAGGCGGAATAGTAGGTATTTTAGGTGTGTTAATATTTTTTGTACCCATCTTTGCAATGGTTGGGGGATTTATTGATCCTATAGATGCATTATTGTCAATAAATAGCTATTGGTGGGGCTTTTGGATGATGTTGTTTGGTGGTTTGGGGGCTGCACTTGGACTCTTGTTTGGTACTCCTAAATTAAATCATTCAATAGATGCTACATCAAGAACTGTTTCTAGAAAAGAGCAAGAAACTACCTATATATTATGTTGGAAGTGCAATTCAAAAAATGATAAAAAAGCTACTTATTGTAGTAATTGTGGGATCAAATTGTTATAAATAAATGCTTGATAGCATTTCGGCCTGGAAAAATAGGTATTTACTTACATCTTCATATTTGAGTGTTGGAAGATCTTTGGTATTATGTTTTAGTCTAATAAAAAAATAGATGATAAACTGTAACTTGGTATGTCTTTCGCATTATATCATCATAAGACCAAGTTGCATATACGCAAATACACACACCCATTATTAATGAGCTATTAGACCTGATTTGACAATTAAACGTACTTCATGGTTAATTTTAGCTGATAGATTTTAGAAAGTTTTTCAAAAAAATATGACTATGATTCGCATAATCCTTGTAATTGCCTGTTCTGCTTTCGCATTTAGTTTATTTGCTCAAGAAGCACCCACAGTAAAAATAAAGCGTGAAAACAAAGAGATTTATCGTAAACAGGATAGTATCTACAATTGGCGTATTCACCAATCGCGTTTAGATGGACGATATATCCCTAAAGATTTAAACGATTGTTTTAGGGAACTAGATAAATTAATGGATGAAGATACACAGGCAGAGTTTATGGCATTTTCGGATGAGGAGGTAGATTCCAAAACACATCGTACACTAGGAAAATGGATTGAGGTGAACTGGTCTTTGGTAGAAGGTTCTCGCTTGTCCAGTTATTTTAATAAAATGCGTGTCCCTCACTATGATTACATGATTGGAATTATTATTCAGTCTTATCATCGCAAGTTACATGGAAGGGATATTAAGTTAAAGGAACAAGTACTTAGATTCCGTGCGATATGGGCAAAAAAACAAGAAGAAGAAGCTAAAAAAATGCTAGAAAATGGAGAGAGCAAATAGATTTATTCCTTCATAACAAGAAAAAAACGAAGCCAAATGTTATTTTGGCTTCGTTTTTTTTTAGCTCTCTTCTAGACAGTTCTGTCTTTGTATATAGCTCTCTAGAATTATGATCTAACGCTTTATCAACTTGAAGTTTTGAGTAGCAGATTTACTCTGATACTGTACAAAGTAGATTCCTTGATTAAGGTGTTGAATCTCTAAGTCTATTGTTTGTATACCTGTTTGGATAACTACTTGCTGATTCATTAAAACTCTACCATTCAAATCAATAACACGAATACTTGCTTCTTCGCTTGCAGGTGCATCAATTTCCAAAGTAGTTGTTGAAAATGCAGGATTTGGATACATTTTGATTAATGCAGCTTCTGCCTCAATTGCTTGAACACCAGATTGAATATCAATAATCGGTTCTAAGACATTAATTGTAAAACTACGGCTAAAGTTTCCTGAGCTATCAATGGTAATTGTTGCACAAGCATTCAATACACAACCAGAACTATCCATAGCTTCCACACAAATTGTATAAGTACCAAAAGTTGCATAAGTATGATTTGGAGTGTTACCCACTACTGTAGCAGAGCTATCTCCAAAGTCCCATTCATAAGTAAAACTATTACTAGATGTTGCTCCTGTAATTGTTGGTTGTATCCACAATTGATAATTATTAGCAGAATCTTGCTGTACGGTCAGATTCATATTCAGACCTGTACATGGAGGTGGAGGGCTTTGAGCATTTACAGTTAGAGCATTATATTCTATAATTGATCCACCACAGATATTGTAATTGTATATATATATATCATAACTGCCGATAGGAGGCGTTGTCAAATTATAGCTGCCAGAATTGGTAGTAGTGGATGTAGGTTGAAGCATTTCAAAATATCCTGCTGTATTATTAACTAGATATACAGTTGTACTTCCTTGAGAAAACGGAATATTATTCCCGCTAATAGTAATAGACAGATTACCGGATCCTTCTGTTACCGTATTTGGTGTGACATTCGTAATCTCGGGAGTATTATTACCATTACTATTTAGATAAATAGCTGCATACAAACAGTCTGTACAACCTGCATTTGTATAACACACATCCCAGTCAGTTGCACAAGCATTACTAGGGAAACTTACATTAACATCTACCTGTGTTGCACTAATTGGGTTTATAGAGTTTGGAAAAATAGTTTGCGAACCTTGTGTAAAGTAGAATGTACCTGAACCTTGTGTGAAATTAGTACCCGAACCTGCAATACTTACATCCAAAGTTTGTCCAGCTTGAGCAGTTTGTGGGCTAGCACTTATTAGATTACCATTATCTAGATAAATAGCTGCATACAAACAGTCTGTACAACTTCCATTTGTATAACATACATCCCAGTTAGTTGCACAAGCATTACTAGGGAAACTTACATTAATATCAGCCTGCGTAGAACTAATTACATTAATATAGTTTGGATAAATGGTTTGTGAACCTTGTGAAAAGTAGAATGTACCTGAACCTTGTGAGAAATTAGTACCCGAACCTGCGATACTCACATCCAAGGTTTGTCCTACTTGAGCAGTTTGTGGGCTAACACTTGTTAGATTACCATTATTGACACTAAAACTTGAAGAAACAGAACAACCATTAGCTGCCGTTGCTGTTACAGGCCAATATCCACAATAATAAGGTAGTGTAACATTGACTTGAGCATTATTACTATTGGTAACCGTAGATGAGTTGGTTTGGAAAAGAGTACTAGAGCCTTGCCCAAAGTTAACTACTGTAGAACCTTGTGTGAAATTAGTTCCGGAACCTGCAATGCTTACGTTCAAAGTTTGTCCTGTTTGTCCACTAGATGGTGTCAAGCTTATTGAGTTACAATCAACCATGACAACATCCATTAAGTCCATAGTGCTGTCGATCGAATTATATAGATAAATATCTAAATAATCGCCACAAGCTACACAAGGCAACTGAAAAGTAATGTCTAGATCTGTATCACTATTGGCAATAACAGCAGATGGTGGTACAGTATACCCATTTACCAATCCTAATGCTGTAGTAGAACCTTGCTGGAAGTGCGTATTCGTACCTGCAATATTAATATTCAATACATCACCTCCATAGGCTGAGCTAGGAGATATGTTAATAGTAGCTGTTTGCGCTTGGGTTAGTAGTGGCAATAAACTAAATAGTAATATTGACCATAATATGTTTTTCATAAGAAATTGTTTGATAGAATGTGTTTAGAGTTTGTTTTTTTTAAATAAATTGTTTATCGTTTAGATTTACTCGTAGTGTCATTCTATTAGGGTTTAGAAAATTAAAAAGTTTATAGAAAATTAAATTATATATTGACATAAACACTCTAGTCTAGGATAAAGCGTTTATATTTATTTTGGTTAATTAAGAGTAGTAGTTCGTTGATTTTTTGACTAAAAATCAACGAACTACGGTAAGATAAGACGCATAATGTTTACGTAGAACATCTACCTCCAATTGGTTGAGCTGCCCTTGTTCTTGAGCGATAAATAGAAGTTCTATCAAAACTTGTTTATATAGTGTGTGATTATTCTTGTGTGCTTTTTGGTGAATACTAGTTTGGAATGCTCGGTTTGCTTTTAATTGCGTAAAATACTGATTCAATTTGGGGTTAGAGTGTGTTTGAATGAGCTCATCAATGGCTGCTTCTAAAATCTTCTGTAGAAAGAAGCCAAAGCGCTCATTCGTTTCATAATCATAAACGTAACAATTCCGTAAAAAGTGAGCAGCTTGAGCAATCTTTTTTTGATTAAAATGAATAGCCGCTTTATTCATATTAGCTTCTGTTGATTGAGGTGCATATGCCAAAACCTGTTCAAAATAAGCATTTGCTTTCTCCATATTACCTTGCTGATAATAACAACTGGCAATATTATTTAAGGTTAGCAAATGATAAGGATGTTGTTGCTCTGCTTGCAAGAAAGCCTCAAGAGCTTCTTTTATTTTTTGTTGGTAAAACAAGGCCTCTCCTTTGTAGAAGGCAAGGGGCGTAGCTGCTGGATCAAGTTGATAATAAGGATTGGTAGCTTTTTTACTCAAACGTATGATCTTGTTATAATTTTTTGCTGCACGTGCTTTCCAGATTTGATTAACCTGTTGTTCTGTTTGGATACGTTGACTGCTTACCCATAGTCCTAGAGCACTCGCTAAAACTCCCAATACCATTAGATTTTTATTAGAAAAACTGGGTTTTCCCGTTAGTTGTGATTTCTGATAGGTATAGATAGGAATTGCTAAGAGCAGAGATAGATAAACCATGTGTAGAAAACGTTCCTTAGGAAAGTCAAAAAAGGAGATAATTCCATAACCTAGAATACCTAGGAAAGCCAGAAAAACTTGATGTTCCTTACCAGTAGCTTCTCGCCTAAAATACTGCTGTTGCTTTAAGTATTGCCAAGCAGCCCAAATCGCCAAAAAGAAGATGCCCAAGTATAAGACTAGCCCAATAATGCCTTGCTCGGCAAGCACCCATAAGAAGTCATTATGAGGACGCTGAAAATTGACTAAACCTTGCTCTGCTCTCAGGTTCTTGACACCATATTTATTAAAGTGTAATTTCCAGTTTCCAACTCCCACACCCAAAACAAGATGATCCTTACTCATTTTTAGGCTGTTGTCCCATAAGGCCAAACGTTCACGGATGGTTTCGGTATGTTCATTTTTTACTTCATTATAAGACCATAAGGATTTTACACGATCCCACAAGTGACGACTCTTCTCCCCATTAGAAAAGTATAAAAAATAAGTTCCTACAATCAACAAGATTCCAACTAAACTAATCTGTCCAAATACTCTAAATACAGACTGGTTTTTGCTGCGTATATATTTGTATATCAATAAAATACTACCAATAAACAAAATGCCTAAGGTAGCCAACCAAACGGCTCTACTTTGTGCAATAAAAATGATAATACTATTGAGTAGAATAACTAGGAGTCCTACATATAACCAAGCTTTGTGCTTAGATTTTTCGGCAATCAACATTCCACAGATTGGTAAGCTTAGAAAGGCAATAGAAGCTAACAAGTTTTTGTGTTGTAGGGTAGAATGCATGGCATAGAGTGCATTCTCATCTGCAAGACTTTCAATATTCAAGAATTGATAAATCCCTAAACTAGCAATAATTCCGGAAGAGATACATAAGGCAATAAAGATATATAGTCGACTATTTTCATAAATAAAAAAGAAACCTAACCATAAAAATAATTGAATCCAAACCAAGATTTTAACCAATTCCCAAATCGATTCTGCTAGATTATAACTTTGTGTTACTGATAATAAGGCACTTAGTAAATAAGCTAAAAATGTGAGTTGATAAATTCGCCAAGAGCTTGTCTGAAACTTAGGTAGGATGCTCTTTTTCTGAATAAAAAAGGTCAGAGATCCCAAACCAATCAATAATAATAAAACTAAACCACGTGCTAAGGTCACTTTATCCAATAGGAAGGAGAATTCTACCAAAGGTAGAACCGCTAAGGCAATTGCCCAAGTCCATTTTACAAATGGTGTTGGAGCGATATCATTGAGAGTCGTTTGTTCGGTATTGATAGTCATTCTAGAGTTTTATTGGTATATCACAAATATCTAAAATTATATGGATAAAAAAGTATACAAAAGCTATTATAAATCACAATACATTAATTATATATATATATGTTTGTGTGATGGTATAGTCTTTAGTAAAAAAAAGTATATTCAAAATAGTGTGAAAATCTATTTATGTATGTAAAAATAGAAACAATTTGTTTCTATTGTCGTTAAGTAATGCATGGAAGAGATCACAGAAAAACAAATCCGTAGAAAAAAAGCTTCTGAGAAGCTTTTAGCCTATCAAGGCATTCAGATTAATTACAATTTACCCTGCATTGAAGATGACCACGAAGTTCTCTTACGCAAAAAGCGGGAAATCGAAGATCGAGCCTTAGCACTTTGGTATGTTGCACTTAAGGGGGATGGTGTTGAGGAAGAAATTCTATATCCCTTACGAAAGGAGTATAATCTGTATACTAAGTTCAGTCCTAAGGAACTACTTTTTGCACATGCTGATGCCTATACTCCTCAAACTTCACTAAATTTTACTTGGCGTTATGAAGCGCTTTGGGTGATGCTTTGGGCATTAGGTTATGTAGAAGAATTAGCTTATCCTAGTAATGTTTGTGATGTGGATAAGGTAGTATCAATTATTTATACCAAGACAGAAACTCATTTTCGGGAAGAAACTCATTTGATTTCTAAAGAGGAGATTTTAGATGAAGCTGATTTGATTTATAGATATCATTGGGCTTGTGTAGAGGCAAGGATTAAAGGAGAGGAAATACCTTGTGGGTTGGATGCTGCTGTAGTTTATGAGCGACACTATGCATTAAATTGGTTAATTCGTTATGGAAATCAAGATTGGGACAACATCACTACTGACACTTAATTAAATTAAAAATGAAGAATTAAAAATTAAAAATAGAGGTGTACATCAGTTAAAAGCTGATGGTGAAGGGCTAAATCCTGAAAGGATCAACGTAGTTAACGCCTTCGCTAACAAGGATGACATATTAGATAACATTGCGGAGCAAGCCCAATGCTAGAATTTTTAATTTTTAATTCTTCATTTTTAACTCCAATTTCTATTTAGAAATTGGGATGAGCAGGACGATTATCCAAAATGCCTTCGATTCTTGCCATAACCTCTGTGGTTAACTGAGGCAATAAATCTAAAGCTTCAAAGTTTTCTTCCAAGTGATGAGTTTTAGATGCGCCCAAGATCACAGTACTAACATTTGGGTTCTTTACACACCAAGCGATCGCTAATTTAGCAACAGAAGTACCCAGCTCATCGCTCAATTTTTTCAATTCACGTACTTTATTCAAGCGTTCCTCGGTCAATGCATTTTCTTTTAACCACTCCAAACCTTCCATTCCCAAGCGAGTACCTTCAGGGAATTTGTCTAAGTATTTGTCGGTCAAAACACCAGAAGCTAAAGGTGACCAAATTGTAGTACCCAAACCAACTGTTTTATAGATTTGAGAAAACTCAACTTCTACTTTTGCTCTATGAAACATATTGTATTGAGGTTGTTCCATAGTCGGTGGAATCAAGTTGTACTGACGCGCAATCATATGTGCTTCCATGATCTCTTGAGCTGACCATTCAGAAGTTCCCCAGTACAAGATTTTACCTTGTTGGATCAAGTTGTGCATTGTCCAAACTGTCTCTTCAATGGGACAGTTTTTATCTGGACGGTGGCAGAAAAATAGATCTAAATAATCCACCTGCAAGCGACGCAAAGCAGCTTCACAAGCTTCCATTAGATGCTTGCGGCTCAGTCCAGTTTCATTGGGCAAACGATTACCGTCTCCAAAAAAAGCCTTGCTAGAAACTACATAAGAACTTCTTCTCCAACCCATTTTTTTCAAGATCTTACCCATTACTATTTCAGACTTGCCTCGAGCATAGATCTCTGCATTATCAAAGAAATTGACACCATTATCATAGGCGATTTTCATTAGGTTTTCCGCAACATCATCCCCAATTTGTTTCCCAAAAGTCAACCAAGAACCAAAAGAAAGTGCACTTACTTGTAGTCCTGATTTGCCCAAACGTCTGTATTGCATAGTTTGTTATGTTATTTAAGAGTTATTAAATAAAGCGTTGATTGCTTTCTCCGTTTTGAACGGATTTACTATTTCCAAAAATTTAAACTCAAAAGTTCCTAACAAGTTTTTATTTTTAAAATTATTTTTTTCTCCTTTTGGATTCTTGTATCTTTAGAGGGTTAGATGGTTATCAAACCCGACAATAAAAACTACACCAATAAATCTAAGCTTGTACTTTGATGAACAAGCTATTCATTTAAATGAATAGTCCATAACTTTTTAAATTTTTTAAGAAAGTATAAAAAAGTTTTATTTTTAATAAATTGATTTTCAGTGTTTTGTGAAATTATACTTTTGGATGGTGAAATGATTATATACTGATTACCAATTAATTACAAAACCTTCATGGACTATAGTTAAATTCTAAAGAATACTATGGAAAACTTAATCCTGTTTGATGATGAAAGAAGAGAACATTTAAAACCCTTTAGCTATACTCGTCCCATTGGAGAATTCAGAGTGGGAATTTTGAGAATCAGAGAAAAATGGCAGAAGCGATTAAAACAGTCTTTAGCTTATTACCACACCGCAGATTATCTATCTAAAAAATATCCAATTCAGTATGCTGAGATCAATTTATTGATCAATGGATCTATCTTGCCAACTCAGGAATTATGTGAGCGCATAAGACAGCTACCTAACAATCAGGTTTTGGTGCAGAATGAAGTCGTGATTGCGATGAAGGTGAGTCAAGCAGATGCTGAAGCTTTTTTTGCCCAAGAGTTATCACCCCAAATTATAACCGTAGAAACGGATATTGCTTTTACTAAGATTAATAATATCTGGGATATTTTTCAGCAGAACGGAGCGGAAATTGAAAAGGATTTTGAATTGATTACCAAAGGGAGAACTTCTCAACCATTGAGTTCTAGCAATCGGATTATTGGTGATCCTGATCGGATCTTTGTGGAGGAAGGTGTGAGTGCTGAATGTTCTATTTTTAATACCACTAATGGCCCTATTTATCTGGGGAAGCATTCAACCGTAATGGAAGGAGCTATTATTCGGGGTGGCTTTGCGTTGTGTCATCACGCTACAACTAAACTTGGTGTGCATATTTATGGTCCAACTACTATTGGCCCTCATTCTAAAATGGGAGGGGAGATTAATAACTCTGTGATTTTTGGTTATTCCAATAAAGCACATGGTGGATTTTTGGGCAATGCAGTCATTGGTGAATGGTGTAATATGGGGGCAGATTCTAATAATTCTAACCTAAAAAATAACTACAGTGAAGTGCGTGTTTGGAATTATCCTCAAGGGGCTTTTGCACCCTCTGGTACGCAGTTTTGTGGGTTAATGCTAGGTGATCATTCTAAATGTGGCATCAACACCATGTTTAATACTGGAACTGTAGTTGGAGTTTTCACCAATATTTTTGGTGGTGAATTTCCACGTAAGTTTATTCCTTCTTTTTCTTGGGGAAGCGCCAAAGGTTTTGTAACCTACAAGTTACCAAAGGTTTATGAGACTGCTGAGTTGGTAATGAAACGTAGAAAGGTAGAACTGACAGAAGAAGATAAAGAAATTTTAGCACACGTTCTAGAAGAAACTAGCCCGTATAGAATTTGGGAAAAGCGCAAGACTGAATAGAATTATAATTGATGTAAATTAATATTTTAATCCCCTATGAATTGCATTAGTTTGTGGATTTTTCGTAAGTAATTAATTACTAAGAAAAGCTGTTTTTTTGATTTGTATATAAATCAAAAAAATCCACAAACTAATGTAAAATGGCTAACTATGCTTGACTTTAAGCTTAATGCAAATGACTTAGATACTTGTTTTGATCGAATTAGTAAAAATCTATTCCAAAACTATTGTTTGTGTACGGGAGATCAACGTTATTTTTTGACCGAAATAGAGTTTTATTACAATCGTTTTAGTGAAGATAAAATAGATAATTTTGCTCATGTACATGGTGCTGAATCGCCCGAAGGAACTTGGCGTTTGCATGGAGCAGGTCTAGATATTGCCTTCAAAGGCAAAGATTATTATGGTGGAATATTGATTCGTGGGATAGAGTCAGAAGATGGTGATGTAATTGATGGCCCTTGGAATACAGCAAGCTTATTAGTCCGCAACTTAGGGAGTGTTTGGAAATCTGTTCCATCTTTCCATTTTCATAAATTGAATAAGCCACGCACAAGGGGATATCAAAAGTCGCCTAGAGTGGGTTTGCGTTTGCGCAAAGCGAGTGATTTGGAGTATATCTGTAAGCCTTGGCGCTATTTGTCTTGGCCGACTAAAACGAAAAAAGCTAGGCATACAGTGGCTTTGCAGTTATACCAGGATGGTAAAAAAGAGGAGATCGAAACACTAGGTTTTGCCAAACGAACGGTTGAAGGTTATATCCGATATTTCAAAAAAGGAAAGGAAATGGAGGTGGAGGAGTTTGTCAATGCTAAAAATGGCGTGAGTACTATCTGTATGATGTTTGGAAAATATATTGCAGAGTATGTGGAGAAGCAATAGTTCTCTACTACCAAATAAAAAGCTCTAAAGTTATTCAAACTTTAGAGCTTTTTGAGTTCACAACAGGAGTTCTGAAGGAACGACAGATCCACAAGCATTGGGCTTACTCCCAATGCTGACTCCTCATTCTATATTCATATCACCCTTTCAGGGCTCATGTTGTTGAGGAAATAAAAATAACAGGAGTTCTGAAAGAACGACAGATCCACAAGCATTGGGAGTAAGCCCAATGCTGACACCTCATTCTATATTCATATCGCCCTTTCAGGGCTCATGTTGTTGAGGAAATAAAAAATAACAGGAGTTCTGAAAGAACGACAGATCCACAAGCATTGGGAGTAAGCCCAATGCTCCAATGCCACCTTACCTACAAAAGATGAATCCCCTGTTCTTGACAAGACGCATAGATTTCATCTGTCCAAATACTCGCCTGAACCTCGCCAATATGTGCCTTTCGCAACAAGAACATCGCAACTCTAGACTGACCAATTCCACCACCAATACTCAAGGGAATACTACCTTCAATTACCTTTTGGTGAAATGCCAATTGGCTGCGCTCTTCCTCTTGGCTAATTTTTAACTGTTGCAATAATGCAATTTTATCGACACGAATACCCATCGAAGACAGCTCAAAAGCACGTTTCAAGACAGGATGCCAAACCAAAATATCTCCATTCAGTCCCTTGAAACCTTCGCCCGTTTCACTCGACCAATCATCATAATCAGGAGCTCTACCATCATGTTTTTTACCGTCAGATAAAGCACCACCAATTCCCATCAGAAATACAGCACCATATTTTGCCACAATTTTATCCTCACGTTCTTTTGGTGATAAATCAGGATATAGCTGTAATAATTCTTCGGCTGAAATAAAGTGAATAGTTTCTGGAAGATGCTTTTCTAATGCTGGATAACGCTCTGCGAGAATTTGCTCTGTGCTGCGAATAGTTTGGTAAATAGAGCGAACTGTCTTTTTCAAATAGTCAACAGTACGATCTGTTTTAGAGATGTGTTTTTCCCAATCCCATTGGTCTACTTGTATGGAGTGAATAGGGCTCAACTCTTCATCTGGACGCAATGCCCTCATATCTGTTACAATGCCCTTACCTTCTTCGATGCCCAATTGTGCTAAGCGCCAACGCTTCCATTTAGCTAATGAATGCACAACTTCTGCTCTTTGATCACCTAAGTCTTTGATGGGGAAACCTACAGGACGTTCAATGCCATTTAAATCATCATTTACGCCAGTTCCTTTCAAAACGATCATAGGTGCAGCTACGCGCATCAGTCCTAATTGGGAGCAAAGTTCTTTGCAGAAAAAAGTTTTCAAAAAGTCTAGTGCTTCTTCAGTTGTTCTGTAATCTAATATAGATTGATATACCTTGGTGATTGTGTTTGTTTTTAACATTATTGCTGTATTTTTAGATTTAATTTAAGTTTAGAGTGTAATCCTTGATTTTTTTTTAATAAAAAGCGCTGTTTATTGATTTGTGTAAAACAAAGATATTGATTCTTTTACCTTAAAATCAAATCTAAAAATGAGTTTCTAATAAAAAATGAATTATCTGTATTTTTGACTAATGTTTGGTTGTTAATATTAGCTTAATGTTAAAAAATAAACTATTTTATTAATGTATTTGTAAAGTTATAATTTGATTAATGTTCGGCATCATCTGCAAAAAATCGAATAATATTTGTCTTTTCTTGTTTTCTGTATAATTTATGAACCGTGATTTCCTCATTTAATTGGATCATAAGATTAGCTGTTTCAAAATCTCCTAGAGGAGAAAGCTGTACACCACGTTTCTCATCATTCTCAATCAACTCGATAGATATTATTGCTTCCAAAGGAATTTTAGCTTCCGCTAATATGCCATAATTCAGGTATAAATATTCATTGTTAATCTGAATAGGTCGTTGTCCCAAAGCTTTAGCAAAACCTAAAATCTGTAGTAGTGTATATATGCTCAATCCAGAAAGAACCCAAGCCATAATTGGATTCCAAGATTCTAGCAAAATATGCAAGACAAAGGTTTCTACTGCTACAATAAAAATCATAGCACCCAAAAGGGCAGGAGTGCCACTTTTTTTGTGATAAGAAAACTCATTTTCTTTCAATGCTCTCTTTTTCCATTTGAAAAGTGCATAGTAAACTACAGCAATCTCTGTACTGAATAATCTTGCTACAGGTTTGGGCAGTAGTTGAGTACTTGTTTGTTGTAAGGCTGTATAGAAATCTATACCTTCTATTTTTTCTTCCTTATAAATACGAATCAATTTTCGAACCTTAGAGCTTGTCTAAATTTATCATAATTGTTAATATGAAATGTCAATTTCCACATCTTTTCAGCTATTTTTTGATCAATAGCTATGGCTATTCATAAAAAAATGAGCTTTAACCTGTGAAAATTACATACTCATATTACTCAAAATCATAATTTTAGACAAGCTCTTATAAATGATGTATCCCAAAACTGTGAATTCAACCAATGGTAAAACCCAAGATTTAAAGTTTAATAAAAAGGCTTGATTTTCTTCAGGTAGAATATTTAATCCTAAGATCAATCCCAAAACCATAATAGGGACTATAGTCGTTTTAGGAATTGACGTTTTCCGAATAGTTAGGAAATAAATAAATGGAATGGTGATGACTAAATCTATGCTTAGTGCTAATGGTAAGCCACTTTCAGTTGTAATGAATGAACTTTGAGCTAGTAAAATAGCTGTAGTGAGTAAGCCTCCAATGAGTAGGAAAGGCCATACATTTCTAGAGAGGATTAAGGTCTTTTTCATAGTTTTAATTATTCTGATATTAATAATTATTTCTATAATAAAAACATAAACACTCTTACTAAAGTTGTTGGAAATTAGGTTCAATTCTCTGAGCAAAAATAAAGAAAAAGTTCTGAAGGAACGACAGATTAAATAGCATTGCGGTGTAAGCCCAATGCTCACAAAACACGATTCAGCATCAATACAAAAAATAGGTTATCACCTATATTTCACGATGATAACCTAAAATTATATTACACGCTCACCAGCAAACTTTGAGCAACCTGCTCAGGCACAGCTTCATAGCGTGCAAAACTCATATTGGCAGTAGCCCGACCACGCGTGGCAGTGTTGATATAAGAAGCATACCCAAAGAGTTCTGCCAAAGGAATTTGAGCATTAATGATCGTATAATCTTGCTCAGTTTCCATATTCTTAACCAAACCTCTACGGCGGTTGACACTCGAAATTGCCGTACCAATATGTTCTTCAGTACAATGAATTTGCACATCCATAATCGGTTCTAACAAAGTCGGTTTAGCCAAAGGCGCAGCCAATCTGAAGGCTTCTTGAGCGCAAAGCTCAAAAGCAGCAGGAACCGAATCGCGTTCATGCATTTTGCCATCTACTAAACGCACCTTGAAACTCTCCATTTTGTATTGCGCCAAGCTGCCATGTTCCAACATAGATTCAAAACCTTTGCGAATGGCAGGAATCAAAGTTTTAGCAATGACACCATTCGAAGTGGCATCTACAAACTGTAAGCGTTTACCTTGTTCATAAGCTTCGCTTTCGCGGAATTCCTCATCTACAGGACCTAGTTCAAAACTAATGTCTGCAAACAAACCATTTCCGCCATTTTGCTTACGCAAACGATGCTGAAAATCAACAGTTTGTCCCAAAGCTTCTTTGTAAGTTACCTCAGGTCGTCCAACATTACAAGCTACCCCAAAATCACTAGCCAAGCGGTTTACAATCACTTCGAGATGTAATTCACCCATACCATTGATAATGGTTTGTCCAGTGTCTGAATTAACTTTCACAATGAAAGATGGATCTTCATTTGCAATCTTAGCTAAAGCAATACCCAATTTATTCAAATCAGCATTAGACTGTGCTTCAATTGCCATTCCAATCACAGGTTCAGGAAACTGAATACTTTCCAAAAGAATTGCTGCATCCATGGTACAAAGTGTGTCACCTGTTTGTACCTTTTTCAAACCAGTAACTGCAATAATATCACCTGCTTGAACAGTTTTTAAGGAATGACGCTCTGCACCATTCATCAAATACAAACCAGATAAACGTTCTTTGCGCTTAGTACGTGGATTCCAAACCGTAGCACCACGTTCTAGTTGACCAGAATAAGCCCGCATGAAGTATAGTTGTCGGTTTTGATCATCCAAAGCAATCTTGAAAACTAAAGCTGCAAAAGGAGCTTCAACCGAAGTTGCTCGCTCTATAGCCTCCTTAGTTTCGGGATCAGTGCCTTGCACTGTAGCATTATCCAAAGGTGAAGCCAAATAAGCACAAACGGCATCTAACAATAAGGCAGTTCCTTTATAATGATAAGCTGATCCACAGAATACAGGTAAAACTGCTCCTGCTAAAACGGCTTGTCGCAATGCTTTTTGCAAGTCCTGTGCAGTGATTTGTTCAGCATCTTCAAAGAACAATTCTAAAACTTGCTCATCATATTCTGCTAAAGTTTCAATCAACTGCGCACGGTATTTTGCAGCATCTTCCAAATAGGTATTAGGAATATCAATAACTGTTTGAACACCATCAATCCAAGTGTAGGCTTGATTCTGAATCAAATCAATTACACCTTCAAAATCAGCACCTTCACCAATTGGCAGTTGCAGAGGCAAAGGATTGGCTTTGAGCAAATCTCTGATTTGCTGAACAGCGCGGAAAAAGTCTGCACCTGCCAAGTCCATCTTATTGATAAATGCAATTCGAGGTACTTTGTATCTATTGGCTTGTCGCCAAACTGTTTCAGATTGTGGTTCTACACCACCGACTGCACAGAATAAAGCAACCATGCCATCTAACACTCGCAAGGAGCGTTCTACCTCAACTGTAAAATCAACGTGACCTGGAGTGTCAATAATATTAATATCATAAGCTTGATCTTGCCAAGACCACTGCGTTTGTGTCGCTGCAGAAGTGATGGTAATTCCTCTTTTGCGTTCTTCTTCTAAATGATCTGTAACAGTATTTCCGTTATGTGTATCTCCAATTTTACGGATTTTATTGGTACGGAATAATATACGTTCTGTTAATGTAGTTTTGCCTGCGTCAATGTGTGCGGCGATTCCAATATTGCGCAATAAAGCTAAATCCTTGCGTTTCATAAGGACAATAGAAGTTTACCTATAATACATGTTCATAGTATGTAACTTTTTGTTTTTTAATTTTTAAAAAGCCAAAAAGCAACTTTTCTTACTAACTACTTTATAATCAGTTACGAAAAACTTACATACCATGACTAGAAATTATAGCCCGATACTAATCCATTAGATAATTTTAACTATGGATTAATATAAATAAGTGATTAGCTAATAAATTGAATAGAATGATAAGTGACAACTAAGATTAGAATTTATACACTACTATTGCGCAATAACCTACACAGGCTGGTATATGCTACCTCGTCTGTTTTCTGGTAGAAAATAGTGCATAAAAAATCACCATTATAATTATCTTCTAATATAAATGTCATTAGTTCGTAGGTTTTCGTAATTGATTACTAATCAATAAGAAAAGATATTTTTTTCAATTTTTGTTAGAAAATTAAAAAATCAACGAACTATAGATTAATTATAGTAGAATACTAAAGTTGTGTTTATCAATAGAGATTTGAGCAGAAGCGAGTTCTCGGATTTGAGAAGGAAAGATAAAATTTACCTAAAGTTATATATACCATTATGCCGTGCTTCTGCTGCTACAGAATACAAATTAAGGGCAAAGAGATGCCATCTAAACGGTTATATATTACTGTTTTCATGGTAAAAAATTTGAGGTTGTGGAAAATGAAGTTTTTCCGATTTACGATGCTTATAACAGAATGAGAAAAAGAAAAGTTCCCGAGCTCGTGATTTTTTTTGAAAAAAAATAAAAAAAATAGAGCAAAAGTTTAAAAAGTATTGAAAATCAATGAAATAAACTTTTGCTCTATTTTGCCTTAGTTCGTTGATTTCAACGAACTATTATTTTTTTCTTAATGAATTGACCGAATTAATTCGCATCAATTACATTACCACTACCCAAAATCACAGAACTTAAATCAGTAGGATTACCTCTATAATAAACATTACCACTACCTGTGATGCTTGCATCCAATTTAGTATTGGCAGTCACTTCAATATTGCCACTACCTGATAATTCTGCAGTAACAGAATCTGCTACTAATTCATAAGCAGAAATATTACCACTACCAGATAAGAAAGGAGTTAGGTTTATACTAGTACCATTTAGTGTAATATTACCACTGCCTGTTAAATTAACATTAGTAGTAGTACTTGTATTAGCCATAGAGATATTTCCAGAACCACTCAGTCTGACAATGCTTGTCGTATTACTTGCATTGTAGGTGATATTCCCAGAACCGCTTAGATCTAAGGTGCTTGTCGTATTGCTAAAAGTAGAACCACTTTGAGTAGTTACATCACCACTGGCTGACAAGGTTACATCTTCTATATTTATAGCAGTAATTGTGATTTTGATAGGAAGGTGATTTCTGACGCAACTAAAATCATTGAATCTAATTTCCCAAACACCATCTGCATTGACATTTGTATTAAGTAAGTCAAAAATGTTTTGTTCAGCTTCTACCGTAATACTTTGTTCAGGGCCTTGTATTAGTGTTACATCTGCATTAATTTGCATGTCAATGCCTGTAACAGTGGCTAAAGTCAATGTGTTTGTTACAGATGTTCCATCACCTTTGACACACTTAGTCTTATCGCAAGACGAAAAACCTACAATTGTAAAACAAAGTAGGGCAAAAAACATGTATTGTATTTTCATAATTGATTTTTGTAAAGAAGTTATTTAAAAATTATTTTCACCATATCAAGTTTATCACGAATGGAGTTGTATAGAGCATAAATTGTTAGCTTGTGCAACTTAAACGACTTCAAAGAATGTATTGGGTAGACTATACATTTATAAATCTAAGTCTGTAAAGCTCTTCGAGTGCATTGTATGAAAATTGAAATGACCTTTGGTCATTCGTTGATTTTTTAAATTTTATTATAATTCTTTTGCTTGGTTATGACATTTCTTTTTGAATGCTGTACAAGCCGGCGCAAAGATAGAAGTTGTATTGAAAAATAAAAAATGGCTAGCTAATAAATTACATTATTAACTAGCCAACCAAATACTTTGTAATACATTTCATGTAAAAACATTCAACTATTTATCTTACAGAGTACTCAAAATGGAGAATAAAAAAGTGAAGGTGATTTTTAAACAACTTCAGTATTTATCTACTTGCTTCTTCCTCTTCTAAGCGTAAAATTTCTTTCTGTACCTCATCTGCTTCAGCATATTTAGCAGAGCTTGCTGCGCGATCGGTATGGGAAAGCTTGTAAGCTTCTTCCATCAACTTATCATGCTTTTCCTTTAACTTATCTTTTTTAGATTTTTTTTTGAAGAATGAGAACATAGACCTTTATTTGATAGGATGAATAAATATTGTTCTAAACAACTAGAAATAAAGAACTGATCTTTCAGGATAATGTTTATATTTTGGTATTATTTATTGTAAACAGTTTGTTGATTTTTAGTCAATAAATGGTCTACGGAAGGAGGGGGGATGAATGTAGATAGGTTGTCAGGAGTTCTTCAAAAGATCGTTGTTGGGCTAACCGTTCCCAGTATTTTTGAAGTTTTGGACTAAGGCGTTTTTTTTGAAAAGCGATATATAAACTAGTTATAAAAGCTACCTTATCACTGAGTGTAGTAAGACCAGTTGTTGTTTCTATTTCGGAGGGAGCAATATAAGGATAAGTGAAAATAATAGACCATTTTCCAAACCGAAACTGTATTTGTGCAGGTTCCCAGTCCACGATCCAATATTGCCCTTCGCCCCAGATAATATTTCTAGGACAGAGATCCGCATGTACTATTCCTGCTGCGGTAATATGATCTAAGTCTTTTGCTAATTGAGTTAGTCCATTCTGATTAAAAGGAGCTTTTTTAAAACGTAGATGTTGCTGAATTTTACGTTGAGTTTGAATGATTTTTTTGTCGCTAAGCTGGAATCGAGTCTTAGGAATAGAGGGAAGTATTTTAGACAAATATTCTATTTGTCTTAGGCGTTTTGATATATCTGTTCGGGATTCTTGAAGTAGTTGCCAATCCCAAGTCTTTGTTATGTGTTGCTTACTCAAGGCTTTTTTTGTGTAGAATAATCTGCTTATTCTGTTATGTATATTCTATTTTTTATTGGCGTAAAGCTAGTGGTTTACGCTCAAGATGGACATATCTCGAATCTAAAGGAACTCTCTAAAAAGGTTACCCTAGTCTGAAAGATTAGAATATTATTTGGCGAGGGAACCCTGAAAGGCTCAGCGCAGCTAATGAATTAGCTGCGCTGAGCCTTTCAGGGTTCCCTCGCAACAAAGAA
>JAKVCT010000539.1 GCA_022448995.1 Saprospiraceae bacterium | reverse complement strand
CTACGTTTTTCGCCTCGTTCAGCATCAAAAAATCTTGTGAATTATTATAAAATTAATTATGTCCACCTACTTAGAAAAGCACATTTAAACAATAATCTTTTCCAATTTGACTATTTTTATTTCTCTTTTGCAATAGCTTCTAATGCCTCAATAACAGTATTTCGTTGTTTATCGGTTGGTTTAAAGGGTGCAAAAACTAAATCACAATATTCTGCTCTACCTTGCTCATCAGCATCTAAATAAGCCTCTCCTTTAATACTTCCCATCAATTTATTCAAAGCATTAATTTCAGCAAATGTAAAGTCAATTGGATTACTCATTTTTCAAACTATTTTTTTACTAAATCACCCAATACCGGATTCTCATTTAGAGAAGTAGATTTCTAATGCTTTAAAAACTGCTTTAACACTCATGTTTGGATAAAATCCAGCGCTGTTGATACAGTTAACTTCCACGATTTTCCAACCATCTTCAGACAAACAAATATCCATTACAAAAGCTTCTGCTACCTCAAACTGTTGAATCATTCTCTTTGCAAAACGAATTCCTTCTTCTGCAACATGCTCTTCGAACAATACATTTCCATGAAATTTATAATAGGCTGAGGCTACAATCTGTCCTCCGATAATCCATAGTCGAGCCTCTTTAGAAATAGCCTTGGGTACAGAAGCCTGCATAAGAGCATTTTCGTTCAACAAAGGTGTCTTAGGTGCTAATAAAGCCTGTTTGACAAAATCTTCCCATTTTAATTGAGTAAACAACTTACCTGTAAAGAGCTTAGCATTTTTATAAGGCTTTATAAACTTTTGTTCTCCTTCTGACCATGAAATGGGTTCTCCAAATTTAAAAACTTCTATTTCTCCATTCAATACATGTCCCTTGTACCTTTCAGAATAGACCTCAAACAAATGGTTTCCCCCATAAAAAGATCCTGGATACCAGTCGGTATGTTCCTTAGCCATTCTAGCCAATTTAACAGAGCCACATACAAAAACATCTTTTCGATCCACTGAAAGTTCTAACTGTTTAGTTGTTCTGTAAAGCTCAATTTTATCATAGCTTAGACCTAGCTCATCCAAAGCTGTAAAAATTCGATCATAATGTGGCTCTTTTGTAATATTGGATTGGATTAGATAATACATTTTTTATTTTTTTACGAACCTCAAAAGGTTCTACGAAACAAATAGCATATAACTAGCCTAATGTATATGATGATTAGGTAGAACTTTATCCATTAACAAAGATGACCAAAAAACATTCACTTACTAACGAATAAATATTAAATTACTACTCAAAACAGCTAATTTCTATGTTGTTTGATTATAAATTTTGATTGAAGTTGTTTAAGAATTAGGTTTAATACAAAAATTCAGAGGATTTGGTGTGATGAAGATAATTTTTAAACAACTTCATTTAATAATCAACAGTTTTAATCTCCAAATCATTCAAAAATTCAGCAAACGAATCTCCCACTTTTATAAATGGTATTCTATCAATCTCAAATTGTGCAGCTTCACTCATGGCAACATCACGAGTAGACTGGAGCTTGTATTTTGCTAAAACTTTATTGGTTTTAAGTTCATAATAATCATCTCCTGCCATGAATGCAGGGTTGTACCATTGTGCAAAGAAAAAGTAGACCACTCCATAATCTCGTTCATCCAAACTAATACAGAGTATATCCCCAGCATCAGCAAGTGTACAAGCCGCAATAGCCATCATTTTTTCAAGTAGAATATCCTATTCATGTTTCAAATGTTCGTTGGAAGCAATTAGTCCAGGCAAGCTACGATCTTTAACCATAGATTTAGACATCAAATTGGGCAACCAAGCAGCATAAAAGGCATATAAACTAGGTGTCCAATAGCCTTTTCCCTCTTTCAGAGGCGAATTAAAAACAACTACTTGCCTATCTTCTTCATGCTTAGATCCAGCTTTAACAAAACCTCCATTTTGGCGAAGCAAAAAGTCGATATAGTCTTTGGGTAAATTTGAATAATCAAATTTTTCAAAAAGAATTTGTTCTAATTCTTTGATCATAGATTGATCAAGCGATGGGAAAGAATTGATGAGTTGCATAGTCTATAAGTAGATAGCCACAATTAATTTGTATTTAATTCAAGCAGCCTTTTTGCGCTGTACTTCGTTAAAAAGCCTCGTGA
>JAKVCT010000538.1 GCA_022448995.1 Saprospiraceae bacterium | reverse complement strand
CCAAGTCATCTTGTGTAATAAAATCAGTTGCTAATACACTACCTTCTCCTGTTGGACTTAATATCAATGGGTTTTCCATGATTTCAGCTCGCTTACTTTCTGTCAATTGATAAGAACCTAAAGCAGAAGGACGAGAATCCTTAGTCGTATTGAATTCCCCAGAAAGGCGGTATCCAAAAACGGTATACTTCTTAGGTTTATCACCATCCATGACTACGTCTCCTTTGTAATCAAGCACCGGCTTCATTAGAATTGGTCCTGAAAATGCAGCCTGAACTACATTACGTCCAAAGGGATCTAAAAACTGAGAAGTTTCGCCAGCTACATAACCTCTAAATTTATTAGAGGGACTTTTGGTGATGTAATTGGTGAAAGAACCACTACCATCTCCAAATTCTACAGGTACACTGTTAGTAATAATCTGTATTTCTTCAATATCGCTAGGATTTAGCGCAATGCTACCATAGGAACGCTCTCCATCGACCATGGTTACATTGGCGTCTGTACGACTAGCATTTGTTGAAAGAGCTTCCCCAGCGTCTTGCGCATTTGCCCCTGCGATTGTAGACGCAACTATATCTTCTACGTCAGAAACAGGAGAGCGCATCGCTTCTTCTCCAGTAATCCTATCTGATGTAGGGATAACAGGTAACACAAATGGGTCACTTTCAACTGTAGCAGTAGGACCCATTAATGAATCTGTCAGATGTAAATCCTTTCGAATTACATCCCCTGCACCAACTCGTACATTTATCATATTTAATTTAGAATAACCTACATATGATACTTCAATATCATAGGTGCCAACATTTAGATTTGAAAAATTGTAATTTCCATCAAAATCAGTAGCTACTCCTTTGATAAAAGTACCTTCTTGCATTAACACAACATTAGCAAAAGCAAGGCCTTCTTCATTTGAACCGTCTACCACCTTGCCCTGCAAGGTACCAGTAGTTTGGGCGTAAGCAGCCCCATAGCTTATCAGTAATGATAAGCTTATCCATAAAATACGATGAACCATAACCAAAATAAATTTTGAGGGTTTGTTAATGTCAATAGGCTGCCAGTCTTGAAATTTTCTATCAAAACTTCAAGAATCCTATTTTCATAGTGTTGCTTTTCAAGAGCTATGAAAATTTGGTAACCTATGTTTAAAATTTTTGCATAAGATGATGACCTCAGTATTTTCTACGTAGCTAATTCAGAAATTATTGAGTGCATCTGTAAATAAAACTTGGTTTGGTTGCCTTGACAACAACACGTTTTTGAAGGATATTTACATCGAATTCTGTCGGCTAATTTTGACGGAATTAGCTAGAAATTCGTTGTTACAGTGTAAAGGTGCTAAAGAAAAAATATCTTTTCAATAACAAAAAACACCTTTTCTCAAGTTATTAACTAAAAAAAACGAGCTTTTAAAGTAAAAAAGATAATATTTCCCAATAAAAAATATAGCACAAAATCTTAAATTTATCTTAACACTTTTCAATTAGTAGAACTGGGGCTATGTTAGAATTACCTTTTAGGTAAGCGTTAGGAAGTTAGCAGAAGGCAATACCTTGAAGCTCATCAAAAATCCTCTGTAAAAATATTCACTTATTTATATTACAGAGTATTAAGATTTTGTAGCTAGTCGTTTTTGGTGTTAGATAATGTATAGAGCAAAGGCATAGCGCTGGCTATGGTGAGTACTTCTAACGCATTCTAAATCAAAAAGATCACTCTAAAAGTTATAAGTTACCTTAGTCTACCAACTTATTTGGCTGATTTATTTTAGTACTTCTTCTCAACTTTAAGGTATCATTTTTGCAGACGTTATTGTTGGAATAATCGCTACTAGAGCGTGTTGAAAAATTATTAAATCAAGGACATTTGAAATATTGACTTTCAAGATTGCAGCGTTATTATTCTAGAGCTAAAATAGCTACCTTCTTTAAAAAGATTTTGTGCTGTTTAAAGCAGTATTCAAAGCATATTCTAAAACAACTTTAGCATAAAAAATACGATGATACAAAGATTTTACCTATTGACTTACTTGATTTGTTTTGCAACTTTATCAGTGGCACAGAATTCTCAACCCAACTGGACTATTGGGCTTGAGGTAGGGACTGGATATTTTCAAAATATTTTTCAGAAGAAATCGGATTTATCGCAACAACAAAGTAGTACT
>JAKVCT010000537.1 GCA_022448995.1 Saprospiraceae bacterium | reverse complement strand
TCCCTACGTTTTTCGCCTCGTCCAGCATCAAAAATTCTTGTGAATTATTATAAAATTAATTATGTCCACCTACTTACAGAGTACCAAATTTATCTACCAACTAAAATTATATAATAGTAGATCGAGTATGCTTAGCCATTTCTGCAATCATTTCTTTGAGTCGTTTCTGAACACGCATTTTTTGCATAACCATTTCAAAATCAGCCTTTTGCTTTTGCAGATCTAGCAAGCTTTCTTGATTGCGTTTGGCCAAGCGTTTGAGTTTCCGTAATTTAAAATATGCAATAGTACTCTTAGCATCCAACAAATGATTCTGCTCAGGCATTTTCTGATTATTCAGATACACATTGAACTTCTCCCAACCCTCTGAATAGACATAAGGTTCTGTCATAAAGCTGATAGCCAACTGCGCCACTTCCTGGCGTTGATACTGTGTAAAGTCTTCTGGACTTAGGATTTTCTCTTCTTCAAAAGCATCTATACAGTCCGAAATAATGTCTGCATATAACTGATTATCAAACTCTTCCAAGAGCTCTACCATATTAGTTAGCACAAATTCTGCCACAGTCTCATCCTCACTGAATTTCCGACCGCCAAACAACATTAATACACGAACAATTCCTTTTTCTTGAAACTCTTCCTCTGTTAACGCTTTATTGATTTTTGTGGTATTCTGTGCAGGTAGTTCATCCACCTTACTAGGAAGTACTTCTGTAGGAGGACCTGCTTTTAGTGCTTCTTCTTTCTCTTGATTTTCACTATGTTTCTTAAGATTACGATATAGTAACTTATTGATCTCTGTATGAATAATCTGTTCTTGCACCTTCAGGAGTGTCGCACATTCTCGGACATAAACAGAACGTTTCAAGGCATCGGGAATCTTAGCAACAGTTTTAACTATATCCTTGAGTAACTCTGCTCGACGGATTGGATCATTTTTGGTTTCGCCTAATAAGAGTTGAGTTTTGAATAGAATAAAATCATTAGCATTGGTTGCAACATATTCTTCAAAAGCTGTCGCACCTACTTTTCTAAGATAAGAATCAGGATCTTCTCCATCTGGTAAGAGAACTACCTTCACATTCATATCTTGTTCTAGTACTAACTCTAAACCGCGCAAAGCTGCTTTGACCCCAGCGGCATCCCCATCATACAAAAATGTGATATTAGGTGTATAACGTTTGACAAGCTGAATCTGTCCAACAGTAAGAGAGGTTCCTGAAGAAGCTACTGTATTCTCTATCCCTGCTTGATGCAAGGATAAGACATCAGTGTAACCTTCTGCCATGTAACATAATTTTTTCTTTACAATAGCTTTTCGTGCAAAGAAAATTCCATATAAGCTCTTACTTTTATTATAAATTTCAGATTCTGGTGTGTTAATGTACTTAGGTTGCTTTTTGTCTGCAATCAAGATTCTACCACCAAAACCAACAATTTTTCCCGAAAGATTATGAATGGGAAACTGTACCCGATTTCGAAAAAAATCCTTCCCATAACGCGTGAGTAATCCTGCTTTCTGCAACAATTCTAGTTTGTATTGTTGAGCCTTAGCTGCTTGCAGAAAGTCGCTATTTTGTCCATTGGCAAAACCCAATCCAAATTTGCGAATAATATCTTCCCTAAATCCACGCTCCTTGAAATAACCTAAACCTACACTACGTCCGTAGTCCGTTTCTAATAATTGCCGTTGAAAATATTTTCCAGCAAATTCATTGATAATATACAAACTATCAGCTAGACGTTGTTGTGCTTTATACTCATCAGAGGTTTCTGTCTCTTCTATCTCAATATTGTAGCGTTTTGCCAAATAACGCAAAGCTTCAGGATAAGACAAATGCTCATGATCCATAACAAAGTTCACAGCATTTCCGCCTGCTCCACAACCAAAACATTTATAGATATTCTTAGCTGGTGAAACAGTAAAAGAAGGTGTCTTTTCATTGTGAAAAGGACACAAACCAATTCGGTTGATTCCCCTTGGTCGTAAATGCACAAAATCTCCAACTACTTCTTCTATCTTTGCTGTCTCAAAGATTAGCTGAATTGTTTTTTGACTAATCATATTAAATAATTTATTTAATTGTGTTAGTTTTTGATAAGTAGGTGGACGTAATTAATTTTATAATAATTCACAAGATTTTTTGATGCTGAACGAGGCGAAAAACGTAGG
>JAKVCT010000536.1 GCA_022448995.1 Saprospiraceae bacterium | reverse complement strand
AGGAATGATATTTACTGATATTACCGCTACCTGTGGGTTATTTACTGCCGATTTGCATACCTACGGAATGACATTTGGCGATATCGACAATGATGGGGATTTAGATGTGTTCATAGCGAATAGAGACGATTCTTTTATCGATCGAAACTATTTATATAGGAATGATGCCGGAACTTTTGTTGAGATCACTGCTAGTGCTGGAATATCATTAGATAGCGAATTAAGTTTTTGTACTGCTTTTTTTGATTATGATAATGACGGAGATCAGGATATTTACTTAGCTAATGACAAACACTTTATGAACAGGTTGTATCAAAATGATGGCGCAGGAAACTTTACAGATGTTTCAGTTTCAAGTGGAGCTGGAATAGTGATTGACGCTATGTCTACCACCATAGGTGATTACGATAATGATGGTTGGTTTGATATCTATGTTACTAATACATTCTCCGGAAACTATTTCCTGAGAAATAATCAAGACGGTACCTTTACCAATCTAGCTCCAACTAATGGGACAGAGTTTTTTAGCTTCGCCTGGGGGGCAGTGTTTTTTGATGCCGATCTAGATGCAGATCTGGACTTGTATGTGAGTAGCTCAATGATGGGACAAATTTATGATGGTGTGATACCATTATCGTCGGCCTTGTATGAAAACGATGGTACAGGGAATTATACCATTCCTCCTAATATTGGATTTGATACAGATTTTAGAGAAAGTTATGCGAATGCTGTCGGAGATTACAACAATGATGGGTTGCCTGATATTGTAGTGATGAATGATACAGATGATTACTTTCTTTGGGAAAACACGAGTAATACTGGGAATAATTATTTAAAAGTAAATCTTGAAGGAACGATCAGTAACAGAGACGGTATAGGTTCTAAAATAGAAATAGCTGTAGCTGGTGATAAACAATATCGATACACCTTGTGTGGGGAAGGATATATCAGTCAGAATTCTGGTACAGAATTTTTTGGTGTGGGAACTGCAACAACTATAGATTATGTTAAAGTGACATGGTTAAGCGGAACTGTTGATATGCTTACTGATGTAGCAGTAAACCAAACACTAAACATTACTGAAGGATCTACCTTAAGTGTAAGCGATTTTAATAGTGTAGATGTTCAAGTATATCCAAATCCAACTAGCGGTCAGTTAAATATCTCCAATTTGACTTCTGAATATGATTTAACAGTATTAGATATAACGGGTAAAGAATTGATGGAAACACAAGTCTTGCCTCAGACCAAAAATACCATTAACTTAAGTAGCTTTTCAAAAGGATTATATATGTTGAGGTTTGAAAATGACAAAGAGTTTGCAACTAGAAAAGTTGTTTTAGAACATAGTCATTAACTTATTCTTCAGTAACAGTCTTTTGCTTCTTTAAAAACATAAAGTACAAGCCAATTAATACAAAAGGTATACTAAGCCATTGACCTGTGTTGAGTAACCATTCGCTTCGTTCATCTACTTGAGCTTCTTTAACAAACTCTACAAAGAAACGTACAGTCATCAGGAGTGTTAAAAACAAACCAAACAGGAATCCTTCTTTTTTATAATGCTTCGTTTTCCAGTAAACATACATCAGGATTGAAAAGACAAAAACATAACCAATAGCTTCATACAATTGAGCGGCATGTCTTATAGGAATCTGATTTAGAATCTCAATAAAGTTTTCGTTGTTTTCAATTAGATTGTATCCTTCATTGAGATCGGTTTTACCTGTAACTCTCATGACTTCACGTGAGCTTATATCATCAAGATTTCTTAAAAACCTCACCCCGTAACTAGCATCAGTAACTTTCCCTACTATTTCAGAATTCATGAAGTTTCCAAATCGAACAAAAGCAGCTCCTAGTGAAATAGGAATAACTACTCTATCCAATATCCATAGTAAGCTAGGATTTGGTAAATGCTTCCTTCTGTAAATAAACATAGCAATAATCATGGCTATAGCAGCACCGTGACTGGCTAGTCCACTGAAACCTACAAATTTAAAAGGAGAGAATTTAAATGGTAAAAAAACTTCTAAAGGTCTATCTATAAAAGCTTCAGGTTCATAAAATAGAAAATGTCCTAATCGAGCACCAATAAGAATAGCGAGAACAGAGTATATGAATAGCTTATCTAGTTTTACAAGAGGAATGTTTTCTCTGTTAAAAATGTATTTA
>JAKVCT010000535.1 GCA_022448995.1 Saprospiraceae bacterium | reverse complement strand
CCTTTTAGGAGCTTATCTGTTTTTTCAACAGGATATTGTGTACGTCCAGCTAACTTGAAAGAGCCCATTGTCCGTCCTAGTTCCTCCAACCAATAAGCTACCCTATATTTATATTTTGACTCATAAATGCTAGTTGTTAGGCCTGGGCGAGCTGTGGCTAAGATTACAATAACTATCAATAACAACAAGACAATCCCAAAGATCACAAAGAATTGATGATACAAGGCCAGTAGAATCAGTCCAAAAATAATTTGTAATGAAGCTGCGGATAAATCTACTAGAATTTTGGGTATCCCCTTCTGAACAGATAATGTATCAAAAAAACGATTGGCTAACTCTGGAGCATAATTATTAGTGATTTCCTCCATTCTGAATTTGGGTATACGATAGGCAAATTCGAAGGCAGATCGAACAAATATTCGTTGCTGTATTGTTTCCGTGATTACATACTGCATTAGCTTCATGACGCCTGCAACCGCAGTCCCCAATGCTACAATAAAAGTTAGTACAACCCAAGAGGATGACGATTGTCCTAGTGCAATTAGATTGATAATTGCTTGTATACCTACAGGTATAGATAACCCGATTATACCTGCAAAAATAGCATATATATAGATAAATCGTATTTCTCTTTTATCTAAGGACAATAGGCCTAAGAAACGCTTAAGTGGATGATTTTTTAAAGGATCTACTTTCGATGTTTTATCAGACATTAAAACATAGTTTTACTATTAAAAAAACTAGCTTCACAAAAATAACTAATTAGCTCAATAATTATTCAGATCAAGGAATCCTTTTATCATTTTTTTAACGATTTGCAGAATCCTAAGGAGATCTAACAGTACATATCTATCTAGTTGTGCCTCTGGCGGGTTCAAGTACTCAGTGCTCTGTAACATAAATAAGTAAATATTTTTACAGAGCACTGAGATTGTCAATACTAAGTACTTGAATATTCAATCTTAAATTATTTTTGGATAACATATTGATCTTCAATTGCCTCTCCTAGAACTACAAAAAAGATTCCATGTTGTCCTTACTTAAGAATAAAGCCTGTTCAAATGCAGCTTTATCAGTATCTTCAATAAGGTTTTAAGATCTATTTTCAAATGATTTTATGGTACACTAGATATTTAAATTAATTCTTATATTTTTGAAGCAAGAGTGAATTATGCCAATTCTTTTCTTAATCGTTCGTTATTTTGTAAATCTTAACCAAGCCTCCTAAAGAGCATCAACTCTTAGCCTATTGATAATTAGCAAGTTAACACCAAACTAGACAAAGAATGGAGTCTGACTATCAATTACTTACTAAGGCTCAATAGATTAGAAGATTTTTAGAAAGAAAACACATATTTGAACTCATTAGCGACAACATCCTAGTATGGAAGTTGTTTAAAAATAAATTCAGAATATTAATATTCACTTGTTAGTATGAGGTCAAAGATAATTACTTGTGTTTGTTAAGAGCTTTTTCACTTTTTTTGAGGTAAAAAAAAGTGAAAAAGCTAGATAACTCTGATTACAACTTCATACTTGCTCCTATATATTTTGGCAGGAGCTGTCACTGCTCATTACAATTATGCACTTTACAGCTAACAATAATAATATTCATATGATTTCTATTGAGAATTTCACGAAAGTTTTAGATGATCTATCCAACTACCCAACACAACTGGTAGCTGTTTCCAAGACAAAACCTAAGGAAGCAATTCAAGTATTATATAATCAAGGACAACGAATTTTTGGTGAGAATAGAGTTCAGGAACTTGTTCCCAAGCACGAAGCGCTGCCTAAGGATATTCAATGGCATCTTATTGGGCACTTACAAAGTAATAAAGTAAAATATATTGCTGAATTTGTAGATACGATACATTCGGTAGATAGCCTAAAGCTGCTAAAAGAAATCAATAAGCAGGCTGCTAAATTTGATCGCACAATCAAATGTCTCTTGCAGTTTCATATTGCTGAAGAAGAAAGTAAATTTGGATTACTCTTAGAGAATGCTAAAACCCTACTAAACTCTGATGCATTTGCCTCTATGCAGAATATAACTATCGCTGGGGTGATGGGTATGGCTACATTCACTGATAATTTCGAGCAGGTTCGTAAGGAATTTAGAATGCTGAAGAGTTATTTTAATCAACTCAAACAAACATTTTTTGTTAAAAATGAC
>JAKVCT010000534.1 GCA_022448995.1 Saprospiraceae bacterium | reverse complement strand
GTCCAGCAAAAGTTAAACGTTCATATTCTGCAAGTGATAGGTGTTGCCAGGTGTGATTCCAGAGAAATGTGTATACCTTTGTAAATAAATTTTTCAGTTTGCCTTGCTTATCTTTTAGTTCTTTGTGCTGCTTCATCCACTCATCTTTATCTCCCACTTGGTACTCTACATTAACCTTTGCTCGTTGGGCAATGTATTCTAATGCCTCTGGGTAAGTCATACCCTTATGATCCATTAGGAACTGCACACCATCTCCACTAGCACCACAACCAAAGCATTTATAAATGCCTTTATTGGGGGATACACTAAAGCTAGGTGTCTTTTCATGGTGGAATGGACACAATCCTTGATAGCTTGCTCCCTTCCTTGTCAAGTCAACATGCTCTTTAATAATATCAACTATTGATACGGACTCTTTTATCTCTTTATCATTGGTAATCATATATCGTTGATTTAGTGTAGTCTAAATTAATTCATGCCTATACATATAGACAGGACAAATAATACCTTAGCGATGAGCTAAGAATTAGCAGTTTATAAATAAATCTATATTTGATTGGTATGTGTGTAGCTCTTGAAAAAAACTTAAATCGGAGTCAGTAATATTAAATAATGTAGTAGGGGCGCTTTTATTATTGCTATCCCCTACTACAGGTGAATGTTGGTGATAGTGTGTTTATTTCAATTTTAAGTTTTCGTTCGTTTTACGAGTATTTCTTCTGGATTTAAGCCCAGTTCTTTGAGTTTTTGCTCAGCCGTTTCAAATATTTGCATCAATTTCTGAATATTCTCTTTTACCGTATCTGTTTGTTTTCGCTTTCGTTGAATGGATAAATCGCTATTTGCTTTACGATATAGATTAATCCATGCTGTAATCTCAATATCTAAATTATTCATATTGAATGTAGCTACATTTGTAGCTACATTGCTTTCGTATAAGTGTGTATTGTTATCATAATTATTGTCGCTAGAACGTTCATGAAAAGGGATGATTGTATTTCTTTTTTGTGAAAGATTATTCTGGATTGCGTCATTAATCATTTTTTGCAGTTCATCTTTTTGGGGTAGGGGAGAAGAATCTTTTATTTTTAAATTTTGTTCATGTGAATCCCTAAAATCATCACCTTTATTGTCATTCAGGCCAATCTGATCTTCAATCCAATTGATTGCATTTTGTTTGATTTTATCGCCTGCTTGACCTAATAAAAAGAGTAGGTTCTTTTTCCCTTCTTGGTGATCACCTGCAGCAAGCCTTCTTTTTACTCTTAGCCTTGTAGTAGCGATACCTAATAATACAGCGAAGAAGTCAAGTATATATATTATGTTTTTATTGTTGTTAAAATCTCTTAGGTATTGCTGATTGGCAGATGTTGCTAAGCTTGCTAAAGATAATCTCATACTATCACGTATAGGATTTGGGCTAAGAGTTATACTTGCTTCCAATTCTGAAACTCTCCTTTTTTCATATGCTATTTTATCTTTACCTTCTCGTGTCGCTTCCTTTAGCTGTTTACAGTATTTTTGATCTTTAGGATCCCTATTAACTCTATTACATATCCATCCATAACCTTCCTTATCGTATGAAGCACGCTGATATCGATCTCCTAATTTGTATGCCTTTTGAAAAGCAGATTTAGCGAAATTCTCTGCATTAGCAATACGCGTTTGCTCATTTATTTTCAATTTATTAAGTAGGGTAGTGGCCTGCACTAATTCTAAGCTATCTCGCCGATCTAATGACGAAATTTGATTAGTATAGCTAGATGCTTGGTTATCTTTAGTTATCAGACCCGATGTTGCTGGAGCAGCCCATAGAGATGACGTTGCTGTCAGTAGAATTCGAATAGTGATTAGCCAACCTATACTTTTAAGAAATTGTTTCTTGAATGAATTATTATAGTCTTTTTTCATTAGTTGTTTCTCTTTAAAGTGATAAGCCAGCATCTTATCCAAGCCGGCATCTACTAATAAAAAAATCAATACTATACCTAATGCTCTTCCCCACATTATATACTGATGCGGTACATGAGCCTGCAGAAAAGAATCAAAAAGACTAAATGCTAGGACTGCCGTTGTTATGGCTAGAAACTTCCATGAAGCCCATTCTACAACTGCAATGAAGAAATCAACTACTTTGCTATTGCGAAGAAATTGACTATCTACATTGTTAGTAGTATATTTGTACAT
>JAKVCT010000533.1 GCA_022448995.1 Saprospiraceae bacterium | reverse complement strand
ATTCAGACTTATTGGGGAATTGAGCCTCGTTTAGCTTTGACATACGAGTTTACACCAGAAACAAAATTGGAGTTTGGCTATCATCGTATTCACCAATATGTACATTTGTTGACTAACAGTACGACTGCTGCACCAAACGATATCTGGATTCCTAGTACCAATATTGTGAAGCCTCAGATTGCTGATCAAGTAAGTCTAGGTATCAAACAAACCTTCTTGGGAGGTAAAATCAATGTATCTTTGGAGGGCTATTACAAGTATCTACAGAATCAAGTAGATTACGAAAATGGAGCTGATATCCTTCTAAATGCGCAAATAGAAAGTCAAGTTATCAATGGTAGAGGTTGGTCTTATGGTGGAGAACTATTAGTTAATGCTAAGTTCGGAAGTTTCAATGGTTTTGTGAGCTATACATTGTCTCGTACGATGTATCAGAACGAGGAAGTAAACAATGGACAGCCATACTTTGCTCGTCATGACAGGACGCATGATATTTCTATTGTAGGTACTTACGAATTGAAAAAACGTTGGGTCTTTTCTTTAGCTTGGATTTATTCTACTGGAAATGCTGTGACACTTCCTAGTGGCAAGTATCAGATCAATGGACAAACGGTCAGTTACTTTACCGAACGAAATGGCTATAGATTGCCAGCTAGTCATCGTCTAGATGCCGCTGTTACCTTGAATATCAACATCAAGAAGAAATTCAAAAACAGTATTACACTTAGTATTTATAACTTGTATAATCAATACAATCCATTTGCCATTGATTTCCGCCAAAGCGAAACAGATCCGACCAAGACAGAAGCGGTACAGACAAGTTTATTTGGTATCGTACCTACATTTACATGGAACTTTAACTTCTAATTTTAAAAAATCTTAATCATGAAAAATATTATTTTAGGCAGTATATTATTATTGGCGTTTGGCCTGACGATGAGTTGCGAAAAAGTTATTGATTTGGATTTGAATGAGGCGAGTCCAAAGCCAGTTTTTGAGTCTTATATAGAGGAGGATTCGGTATGTTATGTATCAGCTACATGGACGAGTTCTTATTATGATAATAGTACTTCAGAATTTATTCCTAATGCAACGATTACGATTAGTGATGGCCTTGGCAATTCAGAAAATTTGGTATATCAGGGAGATGGAGTCTATACGGGGAATACGATCAGGGGAACCGTGGGACGGACTTACAGCTTGCAAATAGATGTAGATGGCAATAACTACACCGCTAGCTCTACAATGCCACCTTTAGTGGGGATAGATAGTTTTACGGTGCAGTCTGTTTCCGACTTTTTTGGAGGAGTAGGTCCTGGTGGAGGAAAGCCAACTTTTTGGGTATATGCTAATTATACAGATCCTGCTAATGAAGAAAATTTTTATGCGGTACGTACCACTTATTGGGACTCGGTAGAGGCTAGGTATACGACAGATTACAGTATTGATGATGATAATATAAGTGATGGTATTTCTACTCGTGCTTTTACAACATTCAATCGTTTTGAGGTCGGAGATACTTTGGTTTGCGAATTGCCAAGTATAGATTATCCAACTTGGTTATATTTCAAAACCTTAGAAGATGCTTTGTCAGGAGCTGGAGTAGCAAGTGCAGCTCCAGCCAATCCAACAACGAATATCCAAGGTGGTGCTTTGGGCTATTTTGGCGCTTGGGCCAAATCACGGAAAGAATATATTGTTATCCCTTAGCGTATGTAGGTAGAGTAAGTTTGTGATGGCAGTTACTGAAAAGTAATTGCCATTTTTTTGTGTCTGCTGGGAGCTATTACATAGATTTGATAGGGCGAATTTAGAAGGAATAGGTCTGGCTGTTCTCCTACTTAAATTTATTTGAGGGCTTATCCGTCTAGCTTAGAAAACGGGACTTTAGTCAAAATTTGATTAATTATTCAATTTAATTATATTTTTGGCAGATATACTTGTTTTTAGCTCGAAAAAAGTTTATTTTTAAATTGATTACACAAATAACAATAATTAAGAATAATCAATGGATGGACAGATCAAAAGGACAGTGCCTAAGAGTGAAAAGTGGTCTAACTGGGCGGGAAACATAACCTGTTATGCCAATCACATTTTTCGGCCACATACCGAAGAAGAGTTGCAAAAAATCGTCTTACAGGCGAAGCAAGAAAAGAAAAAAATAAGAGTAGTAGGATCAGGACATTCT
>JAKVCT010000532.1 GCA_022448995.1 Saprospiraceae bacterium | reverse complement strand
CATTCAATATTAAAAGCTATTCGGATCTCAGGATTATCCGAAGCTATAGTTCGATTTATTCCCTTGGATAATCAGCTAAGGCTCTCCATAAATGAATTGGAAAAGGTAATTATTGAAGATAAAAAAAAGGGACTTATTCCCTTCTTTATCAATGCTTCTTTAGGAACTACCAATACCGGCGCGATTGATCCAATTGAATCCATTGCTCAAATTGCTCAAACCTATAAATTGTGGTTTCATGTTGATGCTGCTTATGGTGGGTTTTTCAAATTAGTTGATCAACTAGCACCTAAGTTTCATGGAATTCATCAAGCAGACTCTATTACGCTTGATCCACACAAAACACTTTTTCTACCCTTCGGAACAGGTAGTATTATTTTTAAGAATAGAAAAAATCTATTGAAGGTCTATCAATATCTAGCAGATTACATGCAAGATACTATTGATGCTAACGAAGAAATTTCTCCAGCAGATATCTCACCTGAACAAACAAAACACTTCAGAGGAATGAGAATGTGGCTACCACTAAAGTTATTTGGACTAAAACCGTTTAGAGCATCCCTAGAGGAAAAGTTATATCTAACTCGTTATTTCTACCATGAAATACAAAAAATAAAAGGTATTGAAGTTGGGCCGGAGCCTGAGCTTTCTATTGCGTTATTTAGGTATATTCCTGGTGACCAAGATGCCAACCAATTCAATAAAAAATTAATTCAAGCCATTCAAAAAGATGGGCGTATATTTCTTTCGTCAACCAATATCAACAATATATTTTGGATACGAGCAGCAATAGTCTCATTTAGAACTCATTTAAAACAAATAGATCTTTTGCTCCGTGTAATCAGAGAAAAAATACAGCTCTTTGATGAATCCTGTGAAAAGTAAATAGTCAGGATGAATCATATATTTCCATGGTGATGGGCTAAACTTAAAGATCCCATCACCATGAAAAACAGACCCTATAAATATGTCTATAATCTCTATATTTTTAGATCTTAGGTACAACGACCAAACCAATCTAATAACAACTGATTTACGATCTCTGGTTGTTCCAAATGCAGAAAATGACCAGCATTTGGAATACGCTCAACACGATATCCTTTAGGAAAATCTTCTTCGTGAAAACAAAAGTCATGGAGTCGACTATCCACACAACCATCTTCAACACCTGTCAATGCTAAGGTAGGAACATCTACGACTTTCAGAGAAGCCATCTCATTTTTCTTCAAACCAATAGAAACCGCTAAAGACATGTTTTGACGATAATAACTCAACATAGCTTTAAGTACACCTTTTTGTTCCAAACAGTGTCTTATCTTATCCCATTCTTCAGCTTCTAGAGTATATGTAGGTGACCATTTTTTCCAAAGCCGTTTGATGAAAGCCCATTTTCTGAACTTAATCACCATTTCTGCAATTCCATAGAACTGAAAAAAAGTGATATAACTGGATTTAAATATTTGGCTAGGAACCTTTCTGATGGCTTTAGTCAATCTACCCAAATGAGGGATGGCAAGAGTAGACAAACTGTAGAATCGTTTAGGTTGTTTAGCTGCAGCTAAATAGGCTAAAATAGCACCCCAATCATGCCCAACCAAGTGGACTTTAGCTAAGTTGAGTTCATCCAACCAAGCAAAAATATCCGTTACCATAGTCCCCAAACTGTAATCTTTATTTGAGGGTTGCGAGCTAGGTTCATATCCTCTAGCTCTGACGCAAATCGTATAATATCCTGCTTCTGCAAACGCCTTCATCTGATGCCTAAAAGTCCATGGTAGATCAGGAAAACCATGTAAACATAAGATTGGGGGAAGGCTTGAGTCTGCAGAGCCACTCGTTAATGCAGTGAACTCAAGATCTTGATGATGTAATACTAATGATGTGTCTTCCATAAAGCCTCTACAAATTATTAGTATAATAGTCTGTGAATGGTTAGTTCCACTGAGCACCTCTTGATTCTTAAAAACTGAAAATCAAACACAAACAGCTATAAGCATTTTTATTTTTGATAGAAATCAAAAACTTCACAGACTACTATGTTGCAATAATTACTATTAAAAACAATACAATATATAGTTCATATAATCAACTAGTATAAATACTCTGTAACAAATAAGTAGGTGGACGTAATTAATTTTATAATAATTCACAAGATTTTTTGATGCTGAACGAGGCGAAAAACGTAGGG
>JAKVCT010000531.1 GCA_022448995.1 Saprospiraceae bacterium | reverse complement strand
ACCTTACTATGTATTGGTCAATGGAAAGGAAGAAGTTTTGAATACACCTAAAGCATACACACCTGACGTAGAAGAATACAAAGCATTCTTAGAATGTGGTGTAGAACAATACAAAAAATCTATGGAAGAATAGATCACAGATAAGCATAAAATAAAAAGCCAGCCTAACTATTTAGACTGGCTTTTTTATTTTATGCTAGTGCTCGATTGCCGTTAAAACCTATATCTGCAAAATGTTTGTACAATCTGTATTTCTGTTAATTAGGCTACTTTTTTAGCCCCTATCATCAATTAATACAGCATTTCACAGGCTTACTCAAAGCACAAAAAGGTCATAGTCCTTTAGAATACAGAACATTAAGTTAAACTTGCTGTTATATCAATGTAAATCGCCCCTCAAGATACGCTTTTCTACTTTCTATCTTGAAATGAATAAATACGATATTCCCATACAAGTCTTTCATTAAAAATTCTTCCTTTTTTAATGAACTAAAATGGCACCTACAATCTACTTAAAACATATAAATCTCTGTCGAATTATCCTACTGCTATTGCTTCAATCTTATAAAACATCAACCAAAATATATCATGAAAACAATAGATAAAACAAAACCAGTATTAGTAACCGGTGCTACAGGATATGTGGCAGGATGGATCGTAAAAAAATTGTTAGACCAGGGGATTACTGTACATGCTGCCGTTCGTCAGCCTGATAACGAAAAAAAGATAGCACACCTCAAAAAAATGGCAAAAGAAGCGAAGACAGCAATCAAATTTTTTAAAGCAGATCTACTGACAAAGGGAGCCTACACCGAAGCCATGCAAGGCTGTGAATTAGTGTATCATACTGCATCTCCTTTTGTAATTGATGTCAAAGATCCTCAGAAAGACCTGATAGAACCAGCTGAAAAAGGCACTCAGAATGTATTGGAATCTGCCAATAAAGTTACAACAGTCAAACGTGTGGTAGTTACAAGCAGTTGTGCAGCAATCTACACCGACTGTACCGACTGTGCTAAAGCACCTAATGGTGTACTAACGGAAGAAATATGGAATACAACAGCCTCACTAGATTATCGCCCCTATTCTTATTCTAAAACATTGGCAGAAAAGAAGGCTTGGGAAATCGCGGAAAGTCAAAACAGATGGGATTTAGTAACTATTAATCCTTGCTTGGTCATGGGACCTCCTCCTAACCCACACGCAACAACTTCTGAAAGCTTCAACATACTAAGACAATTGGGAGACGGGACGATGAAACTGGGCGTCCCTAAATTGGGTATGGGAGTAGTCGATGTGCGAGATGTTGCAGAAGCACACCTTAGAGCAGGTTATATTCCAGAAGCCAAAGGACGATATATTACGGCCGGTCACAATACAGACTTTTTGGAGATGGGCCTAGTCCTACAACCAAAATTTGGAAAACAGTTTCCCATACCTAATAATCCCATACCAAAGTGGTTATTAATGATTGTTGGACCATTTGCTAACAAATTATTTACACATGATGTCATTCGCAATAATGTCAATGTGGCTTGGAAGGCTGATAATTCTAAAATCAAAAAAGAACTCGGAATGAGCTTTTTGCCCCTTCAAAAAACAATGGAAGATGGATTTCAAGTTTTAGTAGACGAAGGTATTTTAAAAGCTAAATAAAGACCGATTATGAATACATTTGACATCAATAAACTCCCAACTCAAAAAGGTAGAGTGGCCATTATTACAGGCTCTAATATCGGTTTAGGTTACGAATCCGCTCTGGCATTAGCCCAAAAGGAAATGAAAATTATACTTGCTTGCCGCAATACTGAAAAAGCGAATAAAGCAAAAAATAACATTTTAAAATTAGCTCCAAAAGCTGACTTAGAAGTGATACAACTGGATTTGAGTAATTTGCAATCCGTACGTGACTTTGCTCAAAACTATCAGAAAAAATATACCCGTTTAGATATCTTGATGAATAATGCTGGAGTCATGGTACCTCCATATACAGCAACCAAAGATGGATTTGAACTGCAATTTGGAGTAAATCATTTAGGGCATTTTTTGCTAACAAAACTATTGTTACCTACTATGCTCGATACGCCAAATTCTAGGGTCGTTTCATTGAGTTCTAATGCACACAAACAAGGAAAAATCAATTTTAATGACTTGCAAAGCCAGAAAGACTACTCTCCTATGCGTGCTTATTGCCAAAGT
>JAKVCT010000530.1 GCA_022448995.1 Saprospiraceae bacterium | reverse complement strand
TTGCTCCTACCGGATGTGTCATCTCTTCAGAATTTTCGGCATACCACCCGATACCATCCAATTCAATAGCGCCAGCATAGGGATAGTTATTACTAGATTTCCCGCCTTTGGCTGCATATTCCCACTCTGCTTCGGTGGGCAGACGATAGCCGCTAGCAGACCAATCACACTCTATTTTCCATTTTTTGAGATCATATGGACAGCCATTAGCAGGGTCCTGTTCCGACTTAGTAATCGTATAACAAGGCTTAAGATTATTTTTCTGACTTAGCCAATTGCAATATTCTATGGCATCATACCAGTCTATGTTTACCACAGGGCGGTTACCTCTCCCCCACTCTGCATCATCTGCTTTAGGACGCTTGGTATTCTCACAAAAGGCATCAAATTCTTCAAAAGTAATTTCATACTTACTGATGTAAAAATCTGAAATCATAACTTTTTTCACTGGCGATTCGTCAGAGGCAGCATTTTTATCCTTGCTACCAAGGGAGAATTCTCCGCCTTCTACCAATACCATTTCACCAGGATTTTCTACTTTTTGAGAACCTTGGTCTAAATCTAAACTAACTCGCGGTTGGGAAAATAATGTTGTAATTAGTAGACAACACAACAAAGTTAACTTGTAGGTCATTTTATGATGATTTGGGTATAAAAAACTAGAGTTGCTTTAATTCTCCTACAAAGATAATTAATTTATTTGCAACATCTATCCCAAAAGCATTCCAAATAGCTATTCTGTACTCAAAAGGGATTGGACAGAAGCATCAAGGAGAGAGAGATCAAAGATCCCAAAACGACCGAGGTTTGTATATATAAAACACTAGTATACGCCAACTTATGCCAAAATACCATATGGCTAATAACGTTCCTCCGATGGCCCATATGAGATAAAGGGACTCCATAATAAACATCCAAAAATTCCATAGAGTACCTACGCTAAGCAGCACTACACCGCCACCAACTACTAGTGTTAATACAACATAAGCTAAAATTCTTTTAAGATAAAATAAGTGTTGGGTTCTTTGCCAATCATGGTATTTACTTACGACATACCAAGCGTGCAACACCTGCCAAAAGGTAATCAGTACTGCAAAAATGGCCAAATGTTGTATTGTTTCTTCGGGATTTTGAGTAATCTGAACACCTAATATTCCCCAAAGAACTAATTGCACAACTACATCTAATACTAATCGAATCTTTTTTTTCATAATTTCAAGAAAAATAGCCAAAAGGCCACTTTATATATCTATTCACTGATAATTTTATTCTATAACCACTCTAGATCATCCAATAAATCTTCATCACTTTGTGTCTGACCTTTCGAAAATATGTTTCCATCAGAAAACACATTCCGCCAATCGTAGTACGTTTTAGTCCAATACCATATTGCTATACACATGGGGACTAAGGCCACAAATATCATAAAAAAAGCTAAGAATCCAGCACCTCTGATCAGGCTAGCTATTAGAATCAGAAAAGCTACATAAAGAATAGCATATGCAGAATACTTAGACCTCAGTTCATCTTCGTATCTAATTGTATGAATTAAGCCACTCATAACTTGAATAAAGCCTACGAACAACTGAAATAAAAGTGCGAATACGTATATATCTTTTTCGAAAATTCCTCCAATACAAGCTATCAACATAGGCACAACGACAATAGTCTGTAGACTAAGATCAAGGGTTAAGGCTTTTTTACTAGCTGTTTTCATAATTGGATCTTATTTAAGAATGAACACTAGGGTTGTTCAGCAGACATAAAAAGTAAGTTGAGTGCCAAACTTAATTTTATACTTCGTTATCCCTTTCCTTCATTTATCTACCGAACGACTCTAATGTAAGAATGAATTCGAATATTACGTAAACGGCTTTGTTCTTACACATCTGTACTCAAAACAAATGATTCATAAGAAATTGACCAACATGAAACACCTTTCGAAGGCATTTTTATTAAACTATTTACAAAGCAACCTACGCTTAATCTCATAAAAATAAATCTGATATAGAGTATTGTAGTAAAATCTATAAATGTATTCTTTAGAAGAAAATTTTCAACTTTTTACCGATGTATACGAATCGGCCCTCTTTAGGTTTCAAAAATAATTGAAACTTTTGAAAGATCAAAATTATATTTATTTTATCCTTTGATTAAGGAACTTTTGTGTAGTATTGTACCGATTATATAAAACAACAAA
>JAKVCT010000053.1 GCA_022448995.1 Saprospiraceae bacterium | reverse complement strand
AAACATATTGCACAAATTTTTGATATAAAAGGAGATAAGGAAGTCATTAGTTATTTTGATAGAGATACTAAAAAGCTAATGTTCAGCACTATTACCAAAGAAGGAAGTTTTTCTGAAAATGGGAAAATTATTGGTCAACAAAATTTTACGCTCAAAGAAGACTTTGTGTTTACAGGTTGTACACAAGCCGATAAGGATGGTTATCATTACATGTTGATGATGAATAGTGATTACAATGAAAATGCTAGACTTGATTTAGTTCAATGTAAATTTGATGATCTCTCCCTCTCCAAATCTCCTATCAAGAAATATATGTTTCTTAATCCGCCTGTGTTTGGAGATATTTCTACAAATTATAAAAGTAGTCCAATGATTGGAATGGAACATTTCATACCCAATAACTCAGAACTTAGGTTTAATGATAGAGGCAATTTAGTATGGTATTTCCATATCTATACGGGTTTTTGGAGTGGTACAGACAAAAAATTTGAATATAATGGGCGAATTTACCTTGCAGAAATGACTACAAAAGGTAAACTTATTAGTTTTAGAGAGTTAACCCGCTTAGAGCGTGAAAAAGTTGAGGAAAAAGCTCGATATAACAGTCCAGTAACTAAAAGATATTATTACGCAAAACATATATATTCTAAATATATAGGTCACAACACTTATGCCACGCTCTGCCTTTACAATAGCGACATCAATAGTAAAGATCAGCCATTAGAGTTACATCTTTATCTCACCGACCTCAACACAGGAGAAATGGTTGATCGTTACCGATTTTATCTTTCTAAAGAGATGCTTGAAAAAATTATGAAAGAAAAAACAACTACAAGTGGAGCTAATAGATATCATGGTCCTTTTATTGAGTCTGCTAATGTATTTCTACATTCTGCTTCAGAAGGCTATCTATTTTTGCCTCTTGAATATTCTTTTTATACTGAAAGATCCCCTCATAGCGCAAAAAGAAGAAGTGGTGCATTTATAATCCCATTTTCTAGAAACTAATCCTTAATCTCCAATTGCATCACTCAACAAACTATTCTAAGAATGAATTATTCTATCATCATCATATTAAGTTTATATTTATCGAGCTCATTGTGTGGGCAAATCAAAGAACAGACATTTACCATTTATCCATATAAAACCTATGTGTTAACAGGAGCAATTTCAGATGTCAAAACCAATGACATATTTTGGGCTAATAATAAATTTTGGTTTTTTGGAAAAGCCAAAGATTACAAGTCAAAATATCCATATCCGTATCCATGGTTTGCCACTACACCAAGTATGAGTAAAAAACGTAAGGAACGAAATGCCTCATTTAAATACAGATTTAAATTTAAAAAGTATAAAAAAGTTCGAAATAAGGAATTTGATAATACAAAAGTACTTGGACTGAAGAACTTATGTACTGGTGGCGATCTTCTAATCACTGTTCCTAAGACAGATCTAGATGATGTTGAGGAAGATGTTGGCACAATAGCAATTGACAAAGATAAAGGAAACAAGCATTTTGGAACCTTTCAGGTCAATGACGATCGATTAATTCATGTTCATTATAATGATTCATATCAAAGAGTATTTTTCCAAATGGTTGATGGGAATGGTTTTCTTGCAGACACAGCAACAAAGAGAAAGTATGGTGGAATTTATTTTAATGATCAAAAAGATAGTTATCTTGTTATCAATCCATCAAAGGATAAAACAGGTAAACATTATTTTTTATCTCACAAAACTTCAGGGGATAAAGTCATACACCAATTATATAGTTTAGAATTTAATAGTGATTCTTTAACAGGAACCAATTATAAAATGCAACACTATAATTTGTGGAAAAATTGTTCTTCAGAGCATAGAGTTTTATTAGAATCCGCACTCAAAAACTTTGATAATATATATGATCATAGTCTAAGTTTTGATAAAAATGGATATTTAGTTTGGCAATTTAATAGACTATCTTCTGATAATACAATGGAAACGTATTATGTCAAATACTCTACTAGTGGTGGTGTTGTAGACTGTAAGAAAATCCCAACTACCACTAAATTTAATCCAGTTATAAAACCTAGAACAAATGATATTGGGCATGATATCTTAGCTACTATATATTTTGACCAAAAGGAACATTTCATCAGTAATAGTTGTAAAACCTTTACATTCAAGGCAGATCTTGTACTCAAATCTACAGGACAACTAGCAAGAAGACTAAAATTTGAATATCCTCTAGAATATATGAAAAATGATTTTGACACAGGTGAGGCTAATGATCCCATCGAACTAAGAGATTTTGGCGTTGTGATGACTGGTCCTAGGACACTGGCAGTTGTTTTGGTGATAGAAGCAGTCAATGGATATACGAGAGGAACTAATTTTGTGATCCAACGAATTGATTTTTAAACATGTTCTCAGATAAGCCTAAACCTTATATCTTCATTCTTGTTTTATTTGCAATTATAGACACTTAATTTATTATGATATATTGTGTAATCTTACCTTTTGTAAGCTTGCACATTTTTTTTAAATAAGGTTGTTACAATAATAACTTTATCTACCAACGAATCAAGATAGTATATGGCTTACAAAAGTATGATGCATTGTGTGCGTGATTTAGAAAAAGCTAAGCAATTAGAACGCATATCCATAGAAGTAGATCCAGATTTAGAGATGGCAGAAATCCACCGTAGAGTATTTGAGGCAGGAGGACCAGCTTTGCTCTTTGAAAACGTCAAAGGAAGCCCCTTTCCAGCTGTTTCTAACATTTACGGGACCTTTGAGCGTACACGCTTTCTATTCAGACATACTTTAGAAAAAGTACAACGCATCATTGAATTAAAAGTAGATCCCACGACATTCCTCAAAAAACCAGGTAGATACTGGCGTTCCCCATTTTTTGCACTGAGCGGATTGCCCAAAAAATCATGGTTTAGTAAGCCGATCAAATATGGTCAAACGACTATTGATCAACTGCCTCAAATCAAGTCTTGGCCAATGGACGGAGGTGCTTTTGTCACTCTACCCCAAGTCTACTCTACTCCGCCAGATAGCAATAAGGCTATGAAGTCGAATATCGGTATGTATCGTATTCAGTTGACTGGAAATGAATATGAATTAAATAAAGAAATTGGTTTGCATTATCAAATCCACAGAGGAATTGGAGTACATCATACAGAATACAATAAGAGCGATGAACCCTTCAAGGTCAGTATTTTTGTGGGTGGGCCTCCCTCCCATGCCTTTGCGGCAATTATGCCACTACCTGAAGGCTTGACTGAATTGACCTTTGCAGGCTTGCTAAATGGTCGTCGTTTCCGTTATTTCTATGATGATCAAGGCTATACGCTTTCAGCAGATGCTGATTTTTGTATCACAGGAACGGTTGTTAAACATAAAAAGAAACCTGAAGGTCCTTTTGGTGATCATTTAGGTTATTACAGCTTAGAACATGAGTTTCCGTATATGAAGGTGGATAAGGTTTATCATCGCAAAGATGCTGTTTGGCATTTTACAGTGGTAGGCCGACCACCAGCGGAGGATTCTAGCTTTGGTTATTTGATCCACGAATTGGTTCGAGAATTGACACCTCAAGAGTTTCCAGGTCTGAGACAAATTAATGCAGTAGATGCCGCAGGTGTGCATCCTTTGTTATTGGCTATTGGTAGTGAACGCTATATGCCTTTCCGAGAGCGTAAGCCTGAAGAAATTCTGACTATTGCCAACCGAATTTTAGGCTCTGGTCAAACCTCTTTGGCTAAATATCTCTTCATTGCTGCACATGGTGATGATCCAAATTTGGATACGCATGATTTGCCTAGATTTTTTGAACATGTTTTGAGTCGTGTAGATTTGACTAGAGATCTACATTTTCAGACTAAAACAACTATTGATACCCTAGACTATTCGGGAACTTCTTGGAATGGAGGTTCTAAATTGGTAGTTGCTTGCTGTGGTAAACCTATACGTGAATTGAGTACTGAGCTTCCTAAGGATTTCAAATTACCTATTGGTTTTTCTGATCCTGATTTTCCGTTCAAAGGTATAATGACGATTAGCGCGCCTAAATATAATGATCGCCAACAGGCAGAAAAAGAGGTGAAAGAGTTGATTAGTTATTTAGAAAACTTTAATTTGGAACAGATTCCGCTGATTGTGGTGGTAGATGATAGTAAATTTACTGCTGCTACGATTAATAATTTTGTTTGGGTAACCTTTACGCGTTCTAATCCTTCACATGATATTCATGGTGTCCGCAGTTTTGTGGAATACAAACATTGGGGCTGTAGAGGTAGTTTGGTGATTGATGCTCGTATTAAGCCACATCATGCGCCTGTTTTGGAAGTGCCTAAAAAGGTTACAGATCGTGTTGATCAATTGTTTAGTTCTAAAGGTGCATTGGGACATCTAAAAATCTAGATGATTATTTGCTTTTTAGCGTTGACCTTCAGCTCAACGCTAAAAAGGTTATTCTCGTTGGTGCAAAGCTAGCGGTTTGCACTCAAGATGGATGTATTTTGTATCCAAAGCGAAGACTGATAGCCCTTCATTAAGTATAATTTCAAAATAAAATAGACTCACTCATGCTCTCTAAAATTTTAATCGTTTGTTGCTTTCTTTTTTCTATTTATAATCTATCAACAGTTAATGCTCAAATTGTAGATCTCCCTGATGAGAATCTCAAAAAAGCACTTTTGGAACATGATCCTGTCTTAGACCTCAATGGTGATGGAGAAATCCAACTCACTGAAGCTGAAGCTTATAAAGGTACTTTGTATATAGCTGATAAAGGCATTGAATATATAGACGGTTTGGGTGCTTTTCGATACATCACCGGTTTAGAATGTCAAGATAATCAGATACAGTGGTTGAGTGTTTATCATTTGAATTTAACATCTCTAGATTGTTCGAGTAATCGAATTACCACGCTAGATTTAAGTCAACATAGTGCTTTAGAGGAACTGAATTGTTCAGGTAATAAACTGAAAAAATTAGACTTAAGTCAAAATGAAGCTTTGCTTTCTTTGTCTTGTGTAAATAACAAACTTAAACAGCTAAATCTCAGTGCTAATCGACTGTTGGTAGAAACTTATTGTGATAATAATCAACTCAAGTATTTAGCGATTGGGGATAAAGAACAATTAAAGAGCTTGTATTGTAGTGAAAACCGTTTGAAAAAATTAGATTTGCGTAGCTTAGCGCAATTAGAGCTTTTGAATACTAAAGATAATCCTAATTTGGATGAGATTAATTTGAATGCGAATCTTGGCAATGATATTCCTGACTCATGGAAAAAGGATGATCATAGTACTTATATCGCAGAGTGATTGTTTGTGTGGTTTATTGTGGCTTAGGGCTAACTCCCTAAGCTGACTTTTGTGTCAGTCTTTCAGACCTCATAGAGTTCAACGTTTTTGTTAGGCGCTTAGGGCGAACTCCCTAAGCTGACTTCTGTGTCAGTCTTTCAGACCTCATAGAGTTCAACGTTTTTGTTAGGCGCTTAGGGCTAACTCCCTAAGCTGACTTTTGTGTCAGTCTTTCAGACCTCATAGAGTTTTTTAGAGGCTGGATAATCAAAAAAATTACTATCTATCAACTTATGTCACCAGATAAAAAAAAGACTCAAAAAACGGAGCTACATCCTCGTAATAAAAACAGAGGAAGATACGATTTGGCAGCCTTAGTGAAAACACATCCTGCCTTGAAAAACTATGTAATTCTGAATAAATATGGTGATCAAAGTTTAGATTTTTCTAATCCTAAGGCAGTAAAAACGCTCAACCAAGCCCTATTAAATCATTATTATGGAATAAAAAACTGGGATTTTCCCGATCAAAATCTCTGCCCGCCAATCCCTGGACGAGCGGACTATATTCACTATATCGCAGACTTATTGATTGCTTCTAATTTGGGAAAACTACCTAGTGGTCAGAAGATACTAGGTTTGGACATTGGTACAGGGGCAAGCTGTATTTATCCTATTTTGGCTGCAACTGAATATGCTTGGAAATTCATTGCTTCAGATATCAATCCTAGCTCTATTGAAGCTGCCAAGAAGATTATTTATGCCAATCCTGCCTTACATGGCAAGATTGAATGTCGTTTGCAAAAGCAGCCCAAACATATTTTTCAGCAGATTATTCGCTCTAATGAGCAGATTGATTTTTGCATCTGCAATCCACCTTTTCATGCTTCTATAGCTGAGGCGCAAAAAGGCAGCCGACGAAAGGTTAAGAATCTAAGTGGTCAAAAATCTAAAACGCCTCAATTGAATTTTTCGGGTAGTCATCATGAGTTGGTTTATCGTGGTGGTGAGCGTCAGTTTATTGAAAATATGATCCAAGAAAGCAAACTTTTTGCTAGAAATGTCTTTTGGTTCTCTACCCTAGTTTCTAAACAAGCCAATTTGAAAGGAATTTACAAGTCTTTGGAGAAAATCAAAGCTCATAAGGTTGAAACGATTGCTATGCAAACGGGGAATAAATCTAGTCGGATTGTTGCTTGGACGTTTTTGAGTGATCGTGAGCAGAAGCATTGGAGAAAAGATCGTTGGAAATAGAAATTCTCAGCACAATACTCAACAAGAATTACATCAAAAAAATGGATAAAACAGAAGAATCATCAGAACTTTTGATCACAAGATCTAATGATTTTTTACAAATCAAACATAGTGCAGGCTTAGCAAGTATAAGTCTGTATTTATTTGAATTTCCTGTGCTTAGCGTATTGTTATTTGCGCTTCCCATTCGCGTTTTCTTAGCCGAAGAATTTAGTTGGGTAATGATGGTATTTGCAATAAGCCTATCTTCCATTTTTGCTTATGTAATGTATAAAGAAAAGTATTTATCCAATCTCTTCAAACGATTGCCATGATTAAGGAAATTGATAAAAGGAAAATAGACATTTTGACTACGTCAGGCGAACATTTTTTTATTGATTTGACAAATGATTATAGCATAGATGATATTCAAAAGTTGCTTAAAGGGAACTAAGTAGATAGCCACAATTAATTTGTATTTAACCCCGAAGGGCTCTACGAAGTAAATTCAAGCAGCCTTTTTGTAGATAGGTTTGCTTCGCAGAGCATTTCGGGGTTCAGTATTAAGCATATTTTTTCCCTCACCTTTTGCCATTGCTGCAAAAGGTGACCAAAAGATCTAGGACTCAATGGAACGTCAGACAAAGAATAGTCCTCATTGACTACTACTTCTAAACTCACTTTTATCTAAATAGCTTGTGTCTGGTAAACAGGCTTACATGATATAAATCGTTCAACTTTAAGCTTTTACAGTGTTCGGACAGACGAAGCAGCTCCTACGGAACGTCAATGTTCGTCCTTCTTTGTTGCTGACAACCCATATAGTCCGATTGGCCCGGTTGGGTAGATTTTGCTAAGTTTTTAGCGAAACTGAGTCTTGATTATTACGTTTGACAGGACATTTTTTCACGTGATTTGTCCAAATTCTAAAAGAAATTTACTTATTCTATAACTAATTATGTCCACCTACTTACTTAGCACGAAGAATTTAATAAATTAGATCAAATCTTAAGCAAAAGCAATCATAACCAATGCAACTATAGCACTCAAAACCCCCAACCAATTCACTGTAGATAATTTTTCTTTAAAGAAGAAGAAACCCAAAAGTACTAATCCTGCTACGATACTGATATTAAAAATAGGGAGCACAATAGATTTTTCTTTCCAAGAAAAGGCCATTATTAGGAAGTAAATCGAGAAATAGTTAGGCACACCCAAAGCTACTCCTGCAATCATATGTCGTACTGCAATTTTACTTGTACCTCTCAAGACGTTGATGATCAAAACTACTAAACCGATGGCACCAGCAAACCCAAAAAGGTAAATACTAAAACGATCCTCATCAGCCGTTCCCATTTGCATATGATTTCCTTGAGCATATTGAATAATACATTCAATGGCTCCAGAGATTAATAAACAGAAAATGGGGTAGAAGAGGAGGCCTATTTTGCTAGAACTATGATGAATATTGGACGAATTGTCTGCAGGAGATGGATCTTCTTGAAGCTTATCCTCTTTCCTTGGCATATTGATCAATATGACTGAGAGCAGGGCAATTGCAATACCCAAATATTTTAGGACACTTTCATTTTCATGCATCACGATTATGGCAAAAGGAACTGAAATAATCAGAGACATTCGCTGTACGATAGATGCAACTGCCAAACCAAAGTGAATAACTGTCTGTCCAACCAAATAAAAACCACTAATAAATAAAAGGCCATTTGCTAAGGCATAAGGTTGCCAAGATGCTTGCCAGATTTCTTGGCTTATGGGGATTTCACCCAAAAAGATGCTGCCTGTAATTACACAAACAATATAGTTATAAACAATCGCTTGAAAAGTATCAATATTATAACGATCAAAAAATTTGAAAACAGTAGTAATAGTCATCGAAGCGAGTATACCAAGAATCAGATAAATCATAGTAAATATACAGTATTAAGAAGTAAGTAGAAACTCTATACTCTGTAAGAATATTCAACTATTTATATCACAGAGTACTAAATTTATACGTTAGAGAATATCTAGTTATTTAAGTTTTAGGATAATAATGGCTGTTATCATGATCGAGTTACCTCATCAAGAGGTTCGTATATAATACTCTAGTAGCGTATCTTCTAATCGAGTAGAACTTTTTTTTGTCGCATTTTTGAGTTGTGGAGCAGGAATGCCTTCTCCTAAACAATGTGAAGCAGTTAGTACTCTTGCTTCATCCCAGAGTCCTTCATTGATAAAGCTTTGCAGAAGCTGTGCCCCACCTTCTACAATCAGAGATTGGATTTTGTGTTTGTGCAGTTTGGAAACCAACTGACTTAAGAAATTTTTATCTTCCTCAATCTGAATATACATTAATTGTTCTGTTGATTGAGGAGGGTTTTTTGCTGTACTAAACACTATAGTTTTGGTATGTTGATCAAATAGCTGTAAGGTATTAGGTAAACGCAAAGATTTGTCTATGACTACCCGAACAGGATTGGAACCACTATACAGTCGTGTTGTAAGCGCAGGGTTGTCTACCAAAGCAGTATTGGTTCCTACCAAAATTGCAGCTTCTTCTCCTCGCCACTTATGCACTAATCGCTTGATATATGCATTGGTAATCGGAACTTCTTTTTGTGCTTGTCCAATCAATCCATCGCTAGTTTGTGCATATTTTAGAATGATATAAGGGCGTTGTTCTCTACAACTGGTAAAAAATCGACGATTCAACCATTCTACTTGTTCTCGTAAAACATCTACTTTTACTTCTACACCATGTTCCTTTAGCTTTTGGATACTGTTTCCATCTACTTTTCCAAATGGGTCTCTGCATCCTATGACTACTCTAGGAATCTGTTGCTCAAGAATCAGGTCTACACAGGGTGGGGTTTTTCCATAGTGAAAACAAGGTTCTAAGGTTACATATATTGTCGATTGGGCAATGAGATGTTGATCTTTCTCTGCTACAGACCTAATCGCATTTACTTCGGCATGTGCCTCTCCGTAACGCTTGTGCCAGCCCTTACCTATAATTCTATTTTGGTAGACCAATAGAGCACCCACTTTGGGGTTTGGAGCATTTAAATCTCTTCCTCTTTGTGCCAACTCTATGCAATGTTGCATATATAATTCATCAGTCATAAAAATATATTTTAGTACAAATTGAACCCAAAAGTACAAGATTCTTTTAAGAAAAAAGAGAGGGTTAATATTGTCTAAGATTGTATTTAATGTATCTACACGTTTTAACAAAGTATTAACAGTCTCGTTCTATGATGGTTTTGTTTAACTATTGATTATATTCATCATTGATAGATTTTTTAGAAGTTTATGTATTATAAATGTATAATATGCTTATTATTAGAGTTTTATGAGATAATTAACAAGCGTTTTAAAAGTATTACTATTAAAAAAGCCGTTTAATATAGTTAAACAGTTTTCATTTTATTTTGAAAGTTCTAAAAGTATTAGTCATAATATTTGTAATTATAAATAGCTGATAATCATTTATTTATGTCTTTTATTTTTGTTTTTAACACTTATTAAGATGCTGTAAAGTGATTATTTTGACTTAAACAAAAGTTTGTTTCTTAGATCGCTTTTTAGTATCTTTGCTTACAGAAAATAACAACGTTAAAATACGTTTTTTTTATACTAAAAACTACGTGTCATGTCAACATTAGAATTTAATAATAAGCTGAATGAATTATCTGGCCTTTTGCAGGCTTTTGCTTACAAGTTGACAAAAAGTGTAGATGATTCTAAGGACTTGTACCAAGAAACAGCTTATAGAGCTCTAACCAATAGTGATAAATTTCGACCAGGTACAAATTTAAAAGCATGGTTGTTCACAATCATGCGCAACATCTTTATTAATAACTATCGTAAAAAGACGAAGTCAAATACAATTTTTGATTCTACTGACAATAACTATTATTTAAATGCAGGTAAACAAACTGTATTGAATAAGGCAGAATCAGGTATTATGATGCAGGAATTAAAAGGAATGATCAATGCATTGGATAAAAGTATTCAAGTTCCCTTTATGATGCATTATTATGGGTATAAGTATCAAGAGATCGCAGATCAATTGAATTTACCTTTAGGAACAGTAAAGAGTAGAATTTTCTTTGCAAGAAAAGAACTCAAGAAAGTAATTCTAGAACGTTACGGTAAAGTCCCTGCGTTAGGCATCAAGTAAAAAAGAGGTAAGAAACAAAAAGAGTTTAAAAGCAATAAAAAAGCTCTGTAGATTAGGTTCTACAGAGCTTTTTTGTTGAACAACCAAAACATTAAAGTTAAACAAAAAAGGACTTTAGAAAACTTTGTTAAACACTTTTCATTTTTTTTTGAAAGTTCAATAAATTACAAAATGTTGTTTATCAGCAACTTATGACTGGTTGGTTTTATTTTTAGTATTTTTGTTTAGATAAAAGTTAAACATAAATTTGGTTTTTGTTTAACTTTGGTTTATATTTGTTCTAACGAAAGATCGTTAATCGACAAAACCTTTTGTAAATTGTCTAAAACGTTGAAAGTTATGTCCTCTATAGAATTTAGCAAGCAATTGAACGACTTATCAGGCCTATTACAGGCATTCGCTTACAAGTTGACTAAGAATGTAGAAGATTCTAAGGATCTTTTTCAAGAGACAGCATGTAGAGCATATTCTTATAAAGATAAGTTCTCTCCTGGTACTAATATGAAAGCTTGGTTATTTACAATCATGCGCAACATTTTTATCAATGACTATCGCAAGAAGATCAAGTCAAATACAATATTTGATGCTACAGACAATTACTACTATCTAAACTCTGGAAAGAAAACTGTCTACAATCAAGCAGAATCAAGTATCATGCTTAAGGAATTAAAGAAAATGGTAGAGGTATTAGAACCAAGTATCAAAGTACCTTTCTTGATGCATTACTACGGATACAAATACCAAGAAATTGCAGACCAATTAAACTTACCGTTAGGAACAATCAAAAGTCGTATTTTCTTTGCTCGAAAAGAGCTGAAGGCAACAATACGCAAACGCTACGGAAAATTAGTTGGATAATTACATACTGATATAACAAAATAGATAACATTCGAATCACGAAAATATTAGGAGTAGGCTCTCAAAGAGCCTACTCGATAATAGAGTCTCTTTTATAGTTGATAGCGTCCTACTGAGATGAGGGGAACTCATCGGGTAGGATTTTTTTTGTCTAGACCTTTCCTTGATTGCTGCCTTATACTAATCCATAGTTAAAAGCAGAAGATTAATACTTATTTTGATTATGAATTAGTATTACAGCATAGATTGTATTTCAATAAACTAGTTCAAATTTAGACAATAAAAAAAGTGATAACTGATCGTATTCCGTGAATACAGATCAATTACCACTTTAGTTATATTATGTTTTCGGTGCTCACAGTAGGACTCGAACCCACACCCTCGGCTCCGGAAACCGATACTCTATCCCGTTGAGCTATGCGAGCATGATGATTTAAGTAAGTAGACAAAGGTAATTGTACGATAGATTTTAAGCTATTCTGAATATCCTTTTGATTATTAGTTAGTTACAAACTCTTAAAGGATTAGAAAAGCCAAAAATACACACTGTTTTTTAAAAAATTTCAACAAAATAGCCTAGTAACAGCAGATTATTGCGCGTATTTTTAAGGCAGAAACTTCTTAAAACAAGCAGAAGATCTATACAAGAACATTTGAACAATCACTTAAACAACTGTGATTTGTTTAGTATTGTTCCACAAATATACATCCTTTTATGGAGAAGCCATAAAAAAAGATTACTTAGAAATACAAAGAATTCTAAATAACCTTTTTATGGATGAGAATAAGGCTGAATAATCGTACAAAAGCCTCGCTTCTTAGGACAGTGCTCAGGCTATCAACTTTCTTGAAAAATTGGATAATCACTACAGCTAAGTCCTTCTCTATTTCTAATCTTTTAAGACAATCTTCAGAGCAATTTCTTTATTTCTTCTCAGTACCACAACCTGTACAGCATCACCAGGATTACGACTCGCAATTTGCTCTTGTAATTCAGGTACAGATTTGATTCTGATATTATTGACTCTAATAATGACATCTCCTTCTTCCATTCCCGCAGCTTGAGCACCACCACCATTCATTAATTCGTTAACAAAAACACCTTCAGAAGTTTCTAGGTCATATTTCGTAACCAAGTCAGGATTTAGGTCATTGATCATTACACCAAGAAAACCTCTTTTCACTTCACCAAAGTCAATAAGATCTTGAACTACTTTTTTTACTAGATTTGTAGGAACAGCAAAAGAGTAGCCTGCATAAGTCCCAGTTGGAGTAGCAATAGCAGTATTAATACCCAAAAGTTCACCTTTTGTATTTACCAAGGCACCACCACTATTACCAGGATTCACAGCAGCATCTGTTTGTATGAATGATTCAATACTTGCACGCCCTGATAATATATTTATATTTCTTCCTTTTGCACTAATAATCCCTGCGGTGACCGTAGAGCTCAATTCAAATGGATTACCAACAGCCAAAACCCATTCTCCGATTTTTGCATTGTCTGAGTTTGCCATTTGAATTGTTTGTAAATCTGGAGCCTCAATCTTTAAAACTGCTAAATCTGTTGATGGGTCTGTTCCTATCACCTCTGCAGTATATTTGCGTTTATCATATAAGGTAACCTCTACTTTTGTAGCATCTTCAATAACATGATTATTGGTTACAATATAACCTTGTTTATTGAGAACAACACCCGAACCTGCAGATTGAGAAGGTGAAGGTGCTCCAAAAAACTTATAGTAGCGATCTTCCTCTTCATTACGAGGTTTATATTCTGTGATAGAAGTGATGTTCACGACAGCAGGCATGACATTATCTGCTGCTTCAGAAAAATCTTTAGGAAAGTTGGTATTAGTGTTATTATTCGCTAATGTAAAATTCCCTGCATTTGAAGTTCCACTAGAAGTATTGGTAGCAACATAAACAGAAGGAATTGCTTGAGTGGGTTGTTCCAAGAGCTTAGAACCACCTAAGGTGATTAATCCACCAAACATTCCTGCTAAAATCAACGAGAGTTTATTTTTCATAATCTGACCTTTTTATTCTATTCTATAGAAGCTGTTTTAATGATTTTAGTATCTAGAATCAGTAAATTGATGTAACAGATCGAATACTAAAGGATTCTTAAACAACTTCCTATTCATAATTAGAAGACTTATTTTTATTGAAGCTAAAAAATCAATGAACTAAGGTTTTTACAACTTCATTATTTAAATGGGATTAACTACAATCTTCCACGAATTGTTTGTCGAAAACTGCGATTTTGCATATTACATTTTATTTAACGCTACTACCTACGAAAAGTTATGTTTGAAAAATGGCTTTAACAGAACTTTCAGATTCTATATTTTTTTTTAACAAGGTCTAATAATCTCCTAGTTTTTTTTGTCAAAAAAAAATCAACGAACTATCAATAATCATTATTCAATGAAGTTATTTTAGAATAAGTAGTAGATATGATAGATAGATGCATATAAGTCAGGATAAATATCCTCTTAAGTTTCATAGTAGAGCTAGGAAAATATAGGAAAACCCACACCTCTATTTTCAGTAGCTTGTATAGTAAATTGTTTGCTATTTCTCAAAAACTTCGATTTATAGGAGTCAGGTAGCTAGTAGTTTTCTTAACATTTTGCTTGATGTATTTAGGTTTTGTAATATAAGTGTTTTCAACTGTTTTAGTCTAAGCTAAAAAGCTATAAACTATTGTTACATTACAGACTACTGAATATTATAAAGAGTCCATATAACCTTCATCCATAAAGCTTGTGTAAGTATTTCCGGCAACGATAATATGATCCCAAACTCGAATTTCAAGAATTTTACCAGCTTCTTTGATTCGTTTAGTCAATTGAATATCTTCTTTACTAGCCTGAGGATTACCTGATGGATGATTGTGGGCAAGTATAATAGAGGAAGCCCTTTCTTCTGCAAGTACTCGTTTGAATAGTTTTTTAGTACCAATCAAAGTGCCTTCTAGTCCTCCTTCACTTATTTTTGTAGTTTTCAATAAACGGTTAGCTCGATCTAATATTAAAATCCAACACTCTTCGTGTGCCAAGTCTAACAAGTAAGGAGCTATATTATCATAAGCTTTTTGGCTGCTCACAATCTGAGGACGGGTAGCAGGAGCACTAGCTTGGCGACGACAACCTAATTCTAGAGCAGCAGTGATATTAATTGCTTTGGTGGGGCCAACTCCCTTGAATTTTTGTAAATCTTTCAAACTCAATTTAGCCAATTCATGTAAGTTATTTTGACTACTGTGCAAAATACGTTTGGCTAGACTCACTGCAGATTCAGATCTTGAGCCTGAGCCCAAGACAATAGCTAATAATTCTGCATTGGATAATGATTTTCTGCCGTGTAGAGTCATTTTTTCTCTAGGACGGTCTTCTATTGCCCATGATTTGATGGACGAAAAGGTAGGAGTCATATGACTTTGGTTTTTTGAAAATTTATTAAAATCTATAAAATATTGTTCTCTCTTTTTTGATACTTGGACAACAAATATAAGTATTTTTAGTAGTTTTGTGCAAGTTTTTATGCATCTAGTAATGAGAAAAAATAAATCATAAAGTGCTTAACAGAGCTAACGAATGGTGGACTATCGTTGATAAAAATAATGCAGTAGTTAGCTAAAAGAACAGTTTTGTGAAGGAAAAGTTACTTTTTGAACATATACGTAATACTCTGCACTATAAGTAAGTAGGTGGATATAATTAATTATTGTAATAACCCCGAAGGGCTCTGCGAAGTAACCTCGAAGGGCTCTGCAAAGCAAATTCATAAGGGTTAGCTTTGCAGAGCCTTTTAGGGTTGAATACAAATTAATTGTGGCTAGCTACTTAATATACTCACCTACAAAAGGAGCATCATAGTTTTGGTACGACTGATAAAATCTGAAGCATTGAATAAATTAATACTAATGAAGAGTTTATTTATTTTTTTATTATTGAACCTCTGTAGTTTAGCTTCTATTTGGGGGCAAGATACTCTAAGTAAGCGAATAAAAATCAATATGCAACCTGAATCTGGATTTTACAAAAATTCAGTGACAGTAGAAGTAAAGTCTACACAGAAAGGGGCTCGTCTTTATTATACTACTAATGGAGCTACTCCTTCTTCAGCATCACGGAGTTATCGTGGTTCTTTGACCTTTGATACGACTACTGTGTTAAAAGTAGCGAGTTACCTAAATGGAAAAAGAACAAAAATAGAAACCAATACATACTTCATTGGGGAGGACTCTATCGGGCTTCCTGTTATGTCTTTGTCTATTACGCCAGCTTATTTATTCGATCCCGTAAAAGGAGTATTTAAGCGAGGACCCAATGCTTCTTCTAAGTTTCCTCACAAAGGTGCAAATTATTATTCTAGACGGGAGTTTGCTGCACATATTGAGTTTTTTGACGATGAGAAGAAATTAGGGTATGAGAATAATGTAGGGTTCAAGGTATTTGGTGGAATGAGTCGGATTTTTCCTCAAAAATCATTCTCTGTTGCCACACGAAAGAAGCTCTATGGGGATAAACGAATGAAGTACAAGATTTTTCCAGATAAGAAACTAAAAAAATATAAGCATATTGTATTTAGAAACTCAGGAAGTGATTTTGGAGGAACGCATTTTAGAGATGCGTTGATTACAAGTTTGGGGGAGGAAATGGGACTAGAGGTACAAGGATATCGACCTTGTGTTACATTTATTAATGGAGAATACTGGGGTATCTATAATCTACGTGAAAAACTTAATAAACATTACATAGAAGGTAACTTTGGTTATGATAAAGATAGTATTGATTTATTAGAGCACAGTGGACACGCCAATGCAGGAACTAGTCAACATTACAAACGTATGCGAAAGTATATGAAGGATCATGATTTGTCTATACAAGCTCATTTTGATTCTGTTGCTAAACTAATGGATGTCAATAATTTTATGGAATATCAGATTATTGAGATTTTTATTAATAATGAAGATGCAGGTGGAAACATTAAGTTCTGGCGGCCACATCCTGATGGGAAATGGCGTTGGATCTTGTTTGATACTGATTTTGGTTTGGGACACTATGGAGGACTCAAGGCGTATAAGTTTAATAGTATGGCATTTCATACACGCCCCAATGGCCCTAAATGGCCCAATCCACCATGGAGTACATTCAACTTGAGAATGTTGTTAAAAAATAAAGGCTTCCGAACGGCTTTTATCTCTAGGTTCTTAGACCGAATGAATTCAACCTTGAGTGGCGAATATATCAACAAACGGATAGATCATATGATTGGAGGAATCGAAAATGATCTTCCTCGTCATATGAAACGTTGGGATTTGGATACCAAATCTTGGGAGCGAAAGGTGGGACGTATGCGTGATTTTGCAAACGAACGTGGTGCATATATTCGTAAGTATATTCGAGAGATGTATCCTTACGTTGGTGATGAAGTTAAGCTAGAGGTTCGCAAAACAGAAGGTGGAAAGGTTTATATCAATGATCTTATCGAGCTAAAAGATTCTATATTTAATGGAGTATATTTTACAGAAATTCCAGTGAAAATAAAGGCACAACCTTATTTTGGTTACCAGTTTTCTCATTGGGAAGATAGTCAATTACAGATCAAAGAAAGAGCATGTCAAGTGCGATTCACGGATACTCTACAAATACTAAAGGCGGTTTTTGTCAAAGGTGAACATCCTGCTGTCAAAAAAGTCATTATCAATGAAATTTCCTGTAAGGATACACTTTCTGGAGACTGGGTGGAGTTGTACAATAGTACTGCTGAAATGATCCAATTGAAAGATTGGATTATGAAGGATAAGGCGGGTAATACCTTTGTCTTTCCTGAGGTATCTATTGAAGGTGGTGCTTACTTGGTTGTATGTCAGGACGAAAAACGGTTCAAGCAAGTATTTGCACAAGTTCCTAATGTGATTGGTGATTTCAAATTTGGTCTGAGTGCCAAGAAAGAGAATATAGAATTGTATGATTCAACTTTCTTGCCTGTAGATAGTGTATCTTACAAGATTCCCAAGCAGATGCGTAAGAAAAAATTTGTTCTAGGACTTATTGATTATAAACTAGATAATTCAAATTTTGGAAACTGGAAAATTAATGAAAAGAAAGGGAGTCCAGGATCTGTTAATCCTGCATTTGTAAAAAAGGAAAAGAAAGAACAAATGAGTAACTTGATGGAGTGGGTCAAGATTGGAGGAATTGCATTAGGTTCGTTACTCTTGATTACGACTACTTATATATTGTATAGAAGAAGAATGAAGATACGAAAATAAGGCTGAGGTTAAGCTCCTTGTCTAGGGCGGTTCAGTATTAAGGATGTTTCTTCTCTCACCTTTTGCAATTCTGCGAGAGCTTGTGCCAAGAGGCACAAAGGCAGAGCAAAAAGAAAAGGTGACCAAAAAAAACCGAAGGACTCTGCGAAGCTAATCTCCCTATTTAGTTAGATAGTAAAAAAATGAATCCAATTCTTTAATTGGATTCATTTTGTATAGATTATTTCTTATTGCAGAAAAGTCGTTTAATAATTAAAACTAGCTTTGTATTAAACAACTTCTAAGTATGATATACGTTATTTCAACGTTTTTTTGATATACTGCTCAATTGCCATTGTCATAGATGGCGCTTTTGGTTGAGGTGCAGGTATATCCAAAATTAATCCTCTATCTAAAATTGCCTGAGATGTTTTAGTTCCAAAAGCGGCAATACGTGTATTGTTTTGCTTGAAATTAGGAAAGTTATCGTAAAGAGAATCTAGACTTAAGGGACTGAAGAATACTAAAATATCATAGAAAACGTCTTCCAAATCAGAGATGTCACTACTCACGGCTTTATACATGACTACATCTTTGAAATCGAATTCGTTCTTTGTAAGAAATGAGACAAATGCTTCTCGACCTAGATTGGAGCAAGGCAATAGAAATTTCTCTTTTTTCTTATGCTTTGTCAAAATAGGTTTCAAATCCTGTAATGTACGTTTACCAAAAAAGACCTTACGTTTGCGATAAACGATATGTTTCTGTAAGTACAGAGCTACTGCTTCTGACGTGCAGAAATACTTCAAATCTGTAGAAACTTTAAAGCGCATTTCGTCACAAAGTCTAAAAAAATGATCTACTGCAGACTTACTATTTAGAATAATAGCTGAGTAGTCTTCTAGGTTGACTTTTTGTTTACGAAACTCTTTAGAAGATACAGACTGTACTTCTGTGAATGGTCTATAATCAATTGTTAGACCATATTTCTCCACCAAACGATCGTAAGGGGTTCGGTTATTCTTGGTGGTTAGCTGCGTAACAAGAATACTTCTTACGCTTTTTAGACGATTTACTGCTTCCGCTGACATCTAATCTTGTTTAGATTAAGGACAATACTTTTAGCAAAATTAATAAGGGTGCCAATTCAACGGTGCAAAGGTACAGAAAAAAATGAAATTTATGAAATAATATAATATCACTTGCTAAGACCAACCCTCTAAAACCTCTATAAATATAGGTTAAACCTAAAATACCAAAGGATAAGTATAAGAAAAATGGTTGTATACTATCGGGTGCGTAAGCAATCAAAAAGACTAATGGTAGGAAGGTATATCCAATAATTCGATTGGTATTGGATAGTATAAAACTGTACAAATTAACCTCTTGTTGGAAAGGAAAAATATTACCTAGTATTTTTAGTTGTAGATTTTTTAGGGTAGATAACCCTACAACACCACCAATACAAATCAGTAAGTTAGTAGCAGAATAAAAGTTTCTGATACCACTAAGTTGACCCACTAATAGAAATATAAATAGGCCTATAACCATACTAAAAATTAATAGAGAGACAAAGGTAATAGGATGTCGGAAGTCTTTTTGTTCTCTAAATAATTGTCCGGCTGAATTGGTATTCACAAAAGCATGGAAGGTTTTTTTCAAATCATGACGATAAACAGATATAGCCACCGTAATTAATGCTAACAGTCCCAAGAATACCAGAATTAACCAACTTGGTAAGTGTTGATGTTTAGTTTTTGTATTTTTATCCTTGTAGAAGATCTCGTCTAAAGAACTCTCAAGACCACTATATCGTTTATTGGACTGTTTGGTATTCCTTTGTAGACCTTCTATTTTTAAGGCAAAAGGATTATCTGAAGCAGCAATCATAAATGGATTCTCTGCATAATACTTACGGTCAATATCGCCAGATTTACGAGGTGAAAGTACTATTTTAGGATTAGGGTCTTGCCAAGATTTTATGGTCAAAGTACCTAAAATATTATTATTCAGTGGTGAAGAAGGTAGGATCTTAGTGAAAGAAGATTTGGTAATTCTTGGTTTTGTTTGCAAAGGCTTATTCTCTACTACAGTGGGTTTTTCAGCCAATAGTCCGTTGTTATCACTTTGTTGTTGAGCAAAAGTGAGTGTACAAAAGCTCCAAAAAAGAAGGCTAAAAAAGTATATTTGTAGTTGAGTGTATTTTTTTTGCATCCTAATTAATGTTCGTGCATTTATACAAATGTAAAAAATAACTACCTTAGAAGTAAATTCAACTCTATATTTTTTGGAACTTTGTGCTGTTTTGGAACAAAACATACAGATAAGGAATTAATTACTTGTTTGAGAAGTTCATTTATTGATCAAAAGAAAAGATTAGAGATTAAGTACGCTGTATCATAAATAGTTGAAATTTGTATTAGAACAGGTTTAAATTTAGTGTATTTGTTAAAATAGACGAAACATGAATGACAGAACTCCAAAGTGCTCAGTGAAGCTAAAAAGAGCTTTCATATTACAACTTAGAATAAATTTAAACCTGTTCTTAATTTACTATATAATAGGAAGGCTCTGCGAAGCCAATCTTGATTACAATTCTAACTATGAATTAGTGTAACACACTTCATCCATAAAATATGTACCATGTCAAATATACATGATTTTATAAAAGAGGCAACTCAAAAACTACTGGGAGTTAATCAGGAGGCAACTCAAGTAATCTTGGGCGAAATAGAACAAGCCAAGAATAAGGAGGAGTTACTCAATGCTTTAGAAAATACATTGGTGCTTACTGCTGTATTACATCCAGAAGAAGATATTCAGCAAGCAGCACAGGCTTTGTTGATGCCTCGGTTTGGTGCCCAAGGAATTAGTATGCTGCGAGAACAGCTAAGTATTTTTGGGACTATTGCGGAGTATTTCCCTTGGATGGGAGATTATGCTCCCTTACAACAAGAAAATTATCAAAAGTTTTCCAAGGTGAAAGTAGATTACATACAAATGATTGTGGAGTCACCACTATATGTAGAAACTTACTTGGATATGGGACGGAAGTTATACATGATGTTTGAGTTAGAGGATGAAGCCAAAACCTGTTTTGAAGATATACTACGGATCAATCCAAAACATGACGAAGCACAATATTCCTTGGGAAGAATTTATGAGAAACAGCATTTGTACAAGAAAGCAAAAGAACATTATGAAGCCGCTATTCGTCATAATGAAGAAAACGTCTATGCTTTATTACAATTAGGATATATCAAGGTTAATAAGTTGAATCTCAATGAGGAGGGAATTGAGCATTATGGCAAGGTGGTAGAGAAAGAGCCCTATATGGCGGAGGCTTATGTCCGTACTGCTGAAGCTTATTTGGGATTAGAAGACATGGAGCGTTGTCAACAGTTTCTAGAAATGGCCTTGAGTATCAATGAGTATAATGAAGATGCTCTCAATCTTCAAGGAAATATCTATTGGAAGGTCAAAGGTGATTATGAAAAAGCAGAGCAAACCTACCAAAAAGGACTAGATCATCAATTGCATGGAGACAATGGTCTATTGTTAGGAAGTTTAGCAGAAATGTATGTAGAGTTATTGGAGTTTGATAAGGCAAAGTTGTTCTTTGAAAAATCCTTGAAGGCACAGCCTAACCAACCTAGAGTCTTAGCTTTGTACACTAATCTTTTGGTGAAACAATACCAAGATTATGGGGCTGCTATCAGTGCTTATGAGAATTATCTTGATATCCAAGAAAATGATGTGGAAACGCTTAGAACTTTTGCCAACTTTCTTATTGATTATTTGAATGATGAGGCAACAGCTTTGACTTACTTAGAACAAGCACAGACATTGGATCCTGACGAAGATGAAGCTGCACGTATTCATTTACTCCGAGACAGTTTAGGAGGGGCAAGTAATGAAGATGAAGATTGGGAGGATGATGAAGATGACGATGATGATGATGACGAATTTATGGGCGGTGGCGCTGCTGGCGATGGATAAAATGATATTGTAGGGTATTCCTACAAGCTAGGGTGGCACCAAAGATACCACCCTAGATCAAGCATGAATAGGCTGTTTTGGTGTTAAGTGAAATGTCTGATAATCAAATAATTACAATAGAGTTTTTAAAACAAATTTACTTCGTAGAGTTTGGGTAAATCACGTGAAAAAATGTCCTGTCAAACGTAATAATAAAGACTCAGTTTCGCTAAAAGCTTAGCAAAGTCTACCCAACTGGGCCAAATGGACTATATGGGTTGTCAGCAACCAAGAGGGATAAAAACCCCGAAGGGCTCAGCGAAGCAAACCTCCCTAAATAAAACACGGGGCTGTCCAAAAAGGTAAATTTCGAAAAATGAAACCAAATAAAATTTTGGATTTTATTTTTTCTTTGTTGCGA
>JAKVCT010000529.1 GCA_022448995.1 Saprospiraceae bacterium | reverse complement strand
ACTAGAAGGAAGATGTACAATTTCGTAGTTATTAATTAAAGTTGAATTTTGGCGGAAAGGAAGGGCAGCAAAAGGAATGTTATGCAATGCCCCATCACTAACAATAACTAAGCGTTTTTTTGTTAATTCAGTAGCAAATTGACTAAAAAGCATTTCACTGAGTTCTTGCCCTGCGGTTTGGCCTTGTTGAGAGTCCCTTTCGTCGGGGTTTTCCCCTAACCATTGACTAAAGGCGGTGACTTTGGCTTCAATGTCTGCGCTTTGAGGCAATAGATAAGTTTTCATGGTGTCTTTAGTGACAACCCAGACATAGCTGCGTTCTTCTCCTAATGCAAATTGTAGTAAGGTGGTGTCAGTATCAAGGACTTGGTTTTGCACTTCTGCAAGGGTGAGGGGTTGAGGAAACTGAAGGGCTGCATAACGGGGACTGGTGGCACGGATGCGATTTTTCAAGTCTTGATATTGAGCGTTGAGGGTGTCTAGTTTTTCTTGGACTACCGTAAATCTGTCCATTTTGTCTGGATATGGTTTGATAAATAGCTCAAGTTTTTGTTTTTCAGCAGCATTAATTTGAAAACGGAGGCTTTGTTCTTCTTCCTTTAGTTTAGGGTCAATTCCTTGTTCGATGTCTGCATTAGCTTCGGTGAGGAGTTCGATTAGGGTACGGGCGCGGGAACGTTCACTGACAGTAAAGGCTTGAGCATCATAGCCTTTATTGGGGTCTTTTTCGTGCAACTCCATTAAAATATCAATGTAGAGTTGATAATATTCGTAGACGCTAGAAAAATAAATTTGGCGTAATTCTGGACTAACCACTTTCGTGCGAACATCTTCCATTATTTCTACAGCCATTTTAATCAGACTGAGAGCTTGATCAAGATTATCTTCATTGGTTTCTAGAGAAGCAAGTGTTCCTAGAGTCATTGCTTCATAAATAGGGGTTTTTATAGTTCTAAACTTAGATAAAGCTTCTTCATAACTTTTAAGAGCTTTTGAATAATTATCCATGTTTTCATAGGTTTTTCCCTTAGAATAAAAAGTATAAGCCTCTATTAGTTTTTCTCCCACTTCAGTCATTAGAGGAAGAGCTTGATTATATTGTTCTAAAGCTATCTCATAGTTACCCAAATTAGATTCAAGTTCACCCATTCCAAAAAGGATGATAGCTTCCCCACGAATATCTCCTGCTTTCTGAAATAAAGGAAGAGCTTCATTATATTGTTGTCTAGCTTTTCTGTACTCTTTTTGTTTGCTATAAATCCAACCAATATTTGTTGTTATGATTGCAATTTCTCTAAGGGATTCTGCTTGTTCAGCAAGAGGCAAAGCCTGTTTATAAATTTCTAGGGCTTTATTTATATCCCCTAGTTCTTGATATACAAATCCAATATTATTAAGTAATACAGATTCTTCCGCATAAATAACATCAATATTATTAAGTAGTACAGATTCTTCCCCATTATCTCCTACTTGTCTTATCAAATTTAAAGCTTCATTTGCGTTATCGAAAAATCTTTGAGTCTCTCCCCAACGTGAGTAACTAGAAGCTAAATTACCTAAAATACCTGCTTTAGCCTGATTGATTAATATTTTCGGGGCTTCAGCATTAAGTTCTCTGTTGTCTAGGAGCGAGAGTGCGTTATTAAAGTAGTTAATAGCAGTTTGAGTCTCTCCTAGCAAGAGATGATTTAAGCCAATGGCATTATAAACTATTGCTATCCCATAAACTTTGGATAAATTATTATTATCAATTGTCTCATATATAACAAGAGCTTTATTGTAGTATTCTAGTGCAGTTTTTCTTTTGCCCAAATCGTAATAAATTCTACCAATCAATAAATTCGTTAAAGCTTCAGAGTCTTGAGCCTCTATTTTTATCCAGAGAGGTAGAGCTTTTTTAGCTGCTACAATAGCTTGTTCAAGAGAATTTTTCGTTCCCTGTTGATATAAATCTGATACTTCATCTAATAAATCTTGCGCTTGAGTACGATAAACAAAATTAATGTTATTAGCGATAGCCGTTTCAAAGTTAGGATCTCCTATTTCTTGTACAATCGATAAAGCTAGATTATAGTATTTTAAGGCGTTGTCTGTTTGCTTATCATTGGCATAAACGAGTCCAATATTATTTAATGTAGTTGCTTCCCAACTACGATTACCAATCTCCCTTGTGATATTTAATGCTTGATTATGGTATTTCAGAGCATCTTCT
>JAKVCT010000528.1 GCA_022448995.1 Saprospiraceae bacterium | reverse complement strand
TGCTCTTCATCAACTATAGTGGCATTTTGGTCAATGAGATAACGCTCAATCAAAGAAGGTAAATAAGAAGTCAATTGATTTATATCTGCAATCATAGGTCATTACTTCTATGGCGTGGCACCAAGGCACCACGCTCTATGTTCAAAATCTTCAAATTTGGGGGGAATAAATAGTACGTTGTGTACTACACTAGTTATATTGACTCACTTCTCTTGTTAGATCACATTTCTAGCCTTGGAATTACTTAAGATGTCATAGAGAAGTTCCTTTGCTCGGAAAAGTTGTGCTTTCACAGTACCAATAGGTAAGCTCAAACGCTCTGCAATTTCTTGGTATGACAGCTCCTCAAAAAATCGAAGTTCAATCATTACTCGATACTTATCGCTCAGTTTTGTCATTAGTCCTCGCATAATAATCTTTCGCTGTTGACGAATGAAACGCTCTTCGGGGTCTAGAGCTGTTGATTTTAGATTATTAGAGAAATCCTTATCACTTTCACTCTCTACAGGTTCATCTATGGAGAGTAACTTCATCCGTTTTTTGCGAATAAAATCAATGCAGTTATTGGTAGCAATCTTAAATAACCAAGTACTAAATGCATAACTTGGAGTGTAGGTATACAACTTCCGAAAAGCTTTTCCAAAAGCTTCAATAGTTAAGTCTTCTGCATCGTCTTTATTCCGTACCATTTTGAACATAGTGTGATAAATGGATTCTTTGTAACGATCCATCAATTGTGCATAAGCCATTTGATCATTATTATCTACAGCCTTACGCACTAACTTGTAGTCCTCTACTGCACGATCTGATAAATTTTTATTCATTCGCCGTCTTTGTTTATGATCACTAATTTTTTTTGAGTCCTTCAGCATAATTCTATTGTTTTGGGGGTTATTGTCTCTTACTGTAATACATATTGTTTGTAACTAGCAAAAAAACTTGTTTTGTGATTTTTCTATGAAGTAGTTTTTTATCAACCTAAAAAACTACTCCCACGTTTTTTTTGAACTTATAAATAAGCTGGGTGCAAAAATGATATAATAAATCGGCATAAATATATCGAAAAACCACCAATTTTTTAACAAATCTCTCTCATTTAGTAAGCTTGTAACACTATTAGCTATGAGATAATACAAAATAAGTCGTATTCCTAAAGTTAATGAAAATAAGACAGAAAAGTTACCATCCAAACCTACTAACAACAAACCCAGTCCATAATAAGCAAAGTGTGACACAACCAAGCTACCTAATGCGAGTTGATGTTGCCAACGATAATAGGTACTTGTCGAATAATGCCTAGTCTTCTGTCTATATAAAGCCTTAAAACTCCGTTTAGGTTCTGAATACATGAAAGAATTTGGATCAAGACAAATTTTTGTTGACTTACCCTCTGCCATTTGGTTGACCCAGAGATCATCATCTCCTGAGGCTAAATGCTCTCCCTTGATCAATTTTTTTCGTTGGTTTAGTAGAGATTTACGATACATTAAGTTGCGTCCAACTCCCATATAAGGCATCCCCCACAAACAAAAAGATAGATATTGTAAAGCAGTATATACAGTCTCAAATCGAATCCAAGCATTAATCATTTCAGGATATTTATTATAAGGACCATATCCCAAGACCACATTAGTATTTGGTTCTACCTCTGCTTGCATTGCTTGAATCCAATGTTTTGAACTGGGCTGACAGTCTGCATCTGTCAACAACACCCAATCATTCTTAGCTGCATCAATACCTTGTCTCAGAGCTGCTTTTTTACCTAAGCTCATTTTCTCTGTTAAGTGAACTATACGTAACCTTGCAAAAGACTTTTGGTATTCCTCTAGTAATTCCTGACTCTGATCAGTAGAAGCATCATTAACCACAATAACTTCAAAATCTGGATAATCTTGATGAAGTACTGAGGGTAGGTACTTTCGTAAATTTTCATGTTCATTTCTAGCACATATAACTACACTCACTCCTTCACAAGATGCATAAAAATTACTCTTTGGTCGGTATACAGCCAAACGAACAAAAATAAGTCCCCAAAACAAGAACTGAATACCTACAAATATTCCCCACAGTACTTGTACAAATATCTCCATACTGTATTGTTATTTTGAATACGCTATAACAAAAGTATTCACGTATTTATATTAAGTAGATAGCCACAATTAATTTGTATTTAATTCAAGCAGCCTTTTTGCGCTGCACTTCGTTAAAAAGCCTCGTG
>JAKVCT010000527.1 GCA_022448995.1 Saprospiraceae bacterium | reverse complement strand
AAAATGCTATTGATGAGCTTTTTGCAATTGATGAGAGTTGTTCTTTGGTCATGAAACAAACCAACCCTTATTTGTTGGGTGAGTTAAAGCGATATTATCCTAATACTTGGGCTTTAATAGAGCAGTTAAAACAAAAGGTTCTGTTCAATATCTTGAAGAATAACCTAAATAATGGTGTTGAACAGGGGATTTATAGAAAGGATATTGATGTGGATATCATTGCCAAACTCATGATTAGTAGAATAGATGATTTGGTCAATGACGAAATTTTTCCATTGACGCAATACGATTTTAGAAAATTACTGACAGAAATTAGAATTTATCACCTTCGAGGAATAGCTACTCTTAAAGGCATCAACTATTTAGAACAAAAAATTAATGAAGAATAATTTATTACTAATCGCTATTCTTATAGCTTTTACTTCTTCTGCTCAACATAGCTTATCTGTAATAGAAGCTCAAGAGTTAGGCTTACAAAATAATGTTAAGGTTAAAAATGCTAAGCTGGAAGTTTCCCTTGCCAAAAAAAAAGTATTGGAAACTATTGGTATAGGTTTACCCAAGATAAATGGTGAAGTGAATTGGCAAAAGTTTTTAGAGATTCCAACTACGGTTGTCCCTGCTAATATGTTTGTACCAACTGCACCAGAAGGCGAATATGCCGAATTGCAGTTTGGTACAGAGCATAATTCTACGGCATCCATTACGGCTTCACAACTATTGTTTGACGGTAGTTATATCGTTGGGCTTAAAGCTTCTACTATTTACAAGAACCTATCACAACAATCTTTGCAATTGACCGAGCAGCAAATACAAGACAGTATAGCGGCAGCATACTACAATGTGTTGGTGGCAGAAGAAAGAAAAGAATTTTTGAAGCTAATTGCCGAAATACATCATGGTATTTTAGATGAGGCGCAAGCTCGTTATGACTTAGGGATGGTCGAGGATTTAGATGTAGATAGAATGGCACTCATACTTTCTAAAATGGAAATTCAATCCGAAAATATGGAAAGAATGACGGAAGTAGCCTATTTATATTTGAAGTTAATATTAGGGATTCCACTGGAAGAAGAATTAGTACTTACGGACAGTTTACCTACTTTATTAAGTCAAAATCAAACACTAAAAATACAAGAGCCCAATATTGAAAATCGCTTAGAGTTTCAATTAGCTGAAACACAGAGAAAATTATCTAAGTTAGATTTAAGACGTTACCAATCTCAGTTTTTACCGAGTATATCTGCATTTGGCACATACAGTCAAAATGCCTTTCGTGATGAATTTAATTTATTCGAAGAGGATTTAAGCTGGTATCCCACACAGGTAGTAGGCGTCAAAGCAACAATGAATTTATTCGATGGTTTTTCTCGAATTGCTAAAATACAACAAGCTAAAATTGAGCTCGAAAAAGCTAAGAATAATCAATCTCAAGTTTCAGAATCTTTGAGTTTAGCTCATAAGGTAGCGTTATCCAATTACCTTACAGCCTATCATACTCAAAAACAAAAATCTGAAAGTTTAGAGCTGAGTAAAAAAATCTATTTAAAAACTATGGCTAAATATAGAGAGGGTTTAGTCAGTAGTATGGAGCTATCGCAGTCGGGAGCTGATTACAGTCAGGCTCAAGCCGATAACGCCCAAGCTATCTATAACCTACTTATTGCAAAAACTAATTATAATCGTTCAGTCGGAAATTAATGAAAACAGTAAAATTATTATCAGTATTAACTATTGCTATCCTTGTTGGTTGTGGCGAAAAAGTCAATGAATTAAGTCATATGAAAGAAACCTTAAAAGAGCTTAGGCAGCAAATGGGGGATTTGAAATCTCAAATTTCTTCTTTAGAAAATGAGATTGCTCTTTCCGACACCCTTGTTGAAGGCGGTGTGGTTGTACATACACAAGTTGTTGAAGGCACTAATTTTACCCATTACATCAGTCAGCCGGGTATTGTCAGCTCTAAGGAGAATATATTGGTTAGTGTTGAGATGGGCGGTATGGTCGTTAATCGTTTGGTAGAAGAAGGGCGTTGGGTCAATAAAGGCGATGCTATAATACAGCTCGATGCGAGTATTTTATCCAATCAAGTGGAAGATCTAAGACAATCTACGGAATTAGCTAAGACCACTTACGAGCGTCAAGATAATTTATGGAAACAAGGCATTGGCTCAGAGATGCAATACTTACAAGCCAAAAACCAGTACGTTTCATTGCAGA
>JAKVCT010000526.1 GCA_022448995.1 Saprospiraceae bacterium | reverse complement strand
TTTCTATTTTATAAACGTGTTCTATAGTATCTGAACGAGAACTAAAAGTAATTAATGATCTAAGAATATCATGTAATTCAAGTAACGTTGTTTGTTCATCTATAGATAGAGTTAACCAACCATCATCATAAATTGCATTAAATTGCTCACTAAAGAAATCAAAAAATTCTTTATCAACTTTGACACGAATAGTATCAAAACCTTCACAATCATAAACTTCTTTTCCACACCACTTTAATGCTGTTAGTAACGTTTGTCTATATCTTAATATTCTATTTGCTATTTTTTTCAAACCTTCCGCACCGTGATAGGCAGCATAAAAACCTGCCATATTTGCAAGTAAGGCTTGGGCAGTGCATATATTGGATGTTGCTTTGTCTCGTCTTATGTGTTGTTCCCTTGTCTGTAATGCTAATCGTAATGCTTTATTACCTTGACTATCTATCGACTGCCCTACAATTCGTCCAGGAATCTTACGTTTATATTTGTCAGTGGTTGCAAAAAATGCTGCGTGAGGCCCTCCAAATCCCATAGGAACTCCAAATCTTTGCATACTACCAACTGCAACATCAAATCCCCATTCACCTACAGGTTTCATTAACACCTGACACATTGGATCTACGATTGCAATTTTCATACATTTATAAACTTCTGCACATCTTAAAATGCCATCATGATATTTTAATTTCCCATAACTATCTGGTAATTGAACTAATAATCCAAAAGCATTTTCAAGTGCCTCTAAATCTGTCACTTCACTTAAATCAACTTGAACTATATTAATTTCTAGTGGTCTTGCTCTTGTTTTTAAAACTTCTAATGTTTGTGGAAATATTTTATCATCAACAATAAAATCTTTTTTCTTACTTTGATTATAAGCAAGTATCATTGCCTCTGCAGCTGCAGTTCCTTCATCTAATAAAGATGCGTTTGCTACTGGTAATCCAGTAAGTTCAGTAATCAGTGTTTGATAATTAAATAATGCTTCTAACCTACCCTGAGATATCTCTGCCTGATAAGGTGTGTAAGATGTATACCAAGCAGGATTTTCAAATACATTTCTGAGTATTACTGGTGGTGTAATTGTTCCGTAATATCCTCTACCAATCAGACTTCTTTTAACAATATTTTTTTCTGCAATTTCTTTTAATTCTGTAAGTGCTTGTTGCTCACTACAACCCTCTGGTAATTTATCATCACCACGAAGTAAAATAGAATCTGGAACTATCTGCCTTACAAGTTCATCAATACTTGTAAGTTCCAAATCTGTAAGCATTTCTGCTTGTTCGTTTTTAGAAGGCCCAATGTGACGTTGAATAAATTCTGACATTACTTTTTAAATTCTTTTTTCTCATAATCATACTCAGGATGTGGTTCCGCAGGAACCCAAGGATTTTTAGATGAGTTCTTAATTACAATAAATTTATCTTTTGCAAAAGTACCTGCAATCTGTACTTCAATATCATCACCATCTTTCCAGTTTATTTCACCTTTTAGATTAGTGTGAAGCATTGCTTCTTGAATTTTGTCAATAAGTTCTTGTGTTAGTTTCATTTTTTCTTTTTAGGATAATATTGAAAACCCTCTGTCACTTCATTAAGTTCAGAAAGTCTAAATGTAATCATCTTGTCCCAAGGGGTATGACTATCCATTAGAACTGCTGCTTTCTTACCTTGTATTCTCTGAACACATCCAACATACCCTCTATATATTGAATTTTCATCAGTTACTTTAACTGTAGAACCTGGTAAAATCATTTTTTAAACACTCCTAATTTTGTTAAAAGATAAAGTGCTAGTATTGTCCAAAAGACAACTTCTAATCCAACATTGTTCATTGATACTTCTCCAAATCACATTCTACTAGGATTTCTCCCTCACCCTTTCTTGGTATTGGAGGGCCTACTTTTTCCTGTAATACTTTAAGTTCTTTTGCACCCTCTCCTTGGTCATAAGGAATTGGTGCATTGTGCAAGCAAACACGAATGATTTGCATTTCTTCTGGAGTAAAAAAGATTTCTTTTTGCATTAGATTCCCAATAATTTGCGTTGACGATTAAAATAATTATGTAGTATCCAAGAACTACTATTTAATTTATCAGTTCCACCAACACCATATTCAAATATAACATTTTCATTATTAGCAAATCCCATAGTTTCTGGAGTATTGCTATGTCCTCTATCACCACCATTACAGAATACAACTTGCTTAGATATTTCTAAACATTTT
>JAKVCT010000525.1 GCA_022448995.1 Saprospiraceae bacterium | reverse complement strand
ATTCCATTCTGTTCTGTTCTGTTCTGTTATGTTCTGTTCTGTTCTGTTCTGTTCGGTTCTGTCCTATTCTATTCTTTTCTGATGCTTTTGTTGATTTTTTGTCATTGAACATCGCTCACTTGCCTGCTCCTCCTGGCTGCCGGTATGGCAACCCACCGGCCATGGGGCCATCAAAATGGGGCCATCGAAATGGGGCTATCAAACAAGGGGCTACCAAAATCGTGCTGTGCTTTTTTCAATATGATCTTCAAATTTTTGCTGACAAAAATATAATTGACTTCCTATGGAAATGAGTAGAAGACTAATACAGATGGATTTTAACGATCTTCGTATAAGAAGCAATCCAATGCTTATTATAAGGGTACTCCATTGATGTAAAGAATACCAAAATGAAAATGAGGGGGATAAATGAGCTAGATATATTCCTGTTGACAGAAATACAATGATTTTAGAAGCTAATGACATGAAGTAAAAGAAAAATACCTGTTGAGCTTTAGAGTATCTTCAGGACTCAAGTAAGCTGGATGAATAAGTTCTTTATAGCTGGCGGGTTTGTGTTGATAAATGAAATTTGATATGGTTTCTCTTTTATCTCTTGGAAAGTAAGGATGCTGAATGAATTGATCATAATTGCTATGAATACATAAAGGAGTAGCTTTTTTCTCAATAGTTATATAAGTCTTGATCTTTTTGAAGGTTTCCTCTCTGATTCCATAGACTTCAAGTATTTGATTGATATGTACATAAGTACCGAGTCTATTCCTGTACTTTACTATTCTTGATGCATATACACTTCCAATTCCCTTTATTGTTTTTAGTAAAGAGGTATCGGCGGAATTGATACAAATTCGCTTTACAGGAGGTTTCTCAGGCTTTATTATTAGTCTATGTTTTATTGATTGGTAAAAGGCCGAATCCACTCCGTATATGCTCAGTATATCTTCCTGGGTGTCTAGGTTTTTATATTTCCTGAAGGACATAAGGGTTTTTGCTAGTACTGGGGTAAATCCTACTTCCAAAAGGGATTTATAATCTGCTGTATTAGGATTTATTTTATCTAGTGATTTGTCATTTACCTTTGTACTATTTTTTCTGGTTTCCTGCTTATTACTAGAGCTTTTTAAGACAGTAGGCATAATCATAGTGTCTTTTTTATCCCATTTTTTTACCTGCGCTATCTGTGTGGAATCACTTTGAGGGAATGTGCTTTCTGAAGAGTTTATAAATTGCTGCTTAATAAGTATATTGGCAGAGCATAAAACGAGTAAGGATAATATTAACCTTCTTTCTTTTTTATTGTATTGCATAGGCTTTGGATAATGTACTTATGCAATCTATATTTTGTCACTCTCATAATCGAAGAGCAAATGTTGGTTTTACCAAAACATAGATTTTTTTATTATTTGATAGGCTTATTCCTATTGACTCCACTAACGTCTTGTTCATCCCTTTTTAACAAGTCAAGTACTACGGATATTGAAGATGTCGATGAGGTTATATATCTAGACCCTTACGAGATAGTAGCTGAGGAGACAAGTGCTTCAGCTAATCTTGATAAGTCCTACAATTTACCTGTCTATAACCCTGCAGCTGAGCGAACCTTTGATTTGCTTCACACGGCACTTGATCTTTCATTTGATTGGCAAAATGAAAAAGTAAATGGTGTAGCTACCCTATACTTGAAGCCTTACTTTTATGATCAAGAAGTACTGGTTTTAGACGCAAAGAATTTCGACATTTCCTATGTTAGAAACTTGGATAATAGAAAGCCTTTTTCCTATTCTTATGAAGAGGATAAGCTTTATGTAAATTTGGATAAGACTTATACTTCAGAGGATACTTTAGGACTTATAATTAAGTATGTGGCAAGCCCTTCCTCTACGGGAGGTAGTAGTGCAATTACTTCTGATAAGGGTTTATTTTTTATTAATCCAAGAGGAGAAGAAGATAAGCCCATGCAAATTTGGACTCAGGGAGAGACCGAGCACAATTCTAAATGGTTTCCAACCATAGACAAACCGAATGAACGCTGCTCTCAAGAGATTAAATTGACTGTTGATAAAAAATATACAACACTATCTAATGGTCTGCTCATTCGGTCAATCGATAATAATAATGGTACACGTACCGATGTTTGGAAGCAAGATCTTCCGCACGCACCCTATCTTTTTATGATTGCTGTTGGTGAGTTTGCTAAGGTACAGGATAAATGGAAAGATATTGATGTAGATTACTAT
>JAKVCT010000524.1 GCA_022448995.1 Saprospiraceae bacterium | reverse complement strand
ACAGAAGAGGGTAGAGCAGCATATTTAACCGATGCTATTGCTATCATAGATAGTATGCGCCCAAGACTCGATGATCTATTCCATACTAAGCCTAAGGCTGATTTGGAAGTACGTGCAGTAGAAGCCTACAGGGCTAAGTCGGCAGGAAAGGCTTTTTATAATAGTCCTGCACCTGATGGTTCTCGTCCTGGTATTTATTATGTGAATACCTACGATATGGGACAAGTTCCAAAGTATCAGATGGAGGCTTTGGCTTATCACGAAGCGATTCCTGGACACCATATGCAATTGTCCATTGCACAGGAGTTGGGTGATATGCCCAAGTTCAGAAAATTCGCAGCACGTTATATTGCTTACATCGAAGGTTGGGGCTTATACTCTGAATATATTCCCAAAGAGATTGGTTTTTACAAAGATCCTTATTCTGATTTTGGTCGATTAGCCATGGAACTTTGGCGAGCTTGTCGTCTAGTTGTAGATACAGGTATTCACTGGAAGAAATGGAATAGAGAGGAAGCCATCAAGTTTTATGTGCAGAATACACCTAATGCAGAAGGAGATTGTATCAAAATGGTAGAGCGTCATATTGTAATGCCTGCTCAGGCAACAACTTATAAGATTGGTATGATTACATTTTTAGAGTTGCGCAAGAAAGCTAAAGATGCCTTGGGAGATAAGTTCAATCTCAAGGATTTTCATGAAGTTGTACTCACAAATGGGGCTGTCCCATTAGATGTGTTAGAGGATTTAGTGGATACTTATATCGAACGTAGAGCAAGCTAGATTTTTATGAAAATTATACAAATGACTTTTTTATTTACTCTTTTTGATAGCTGAGATTATGAGAGGACAGAGGTCATTGAAAACTCTCAAGATGTGCTATAAAATATTCATTTATTGATGCTAAGTAGGTGGACATAATTAATTTTATAATAATTCACAAGAATTTTTGATGCTGGACGAGGCGAAAAACGTAGGGATAGCACCGCTATCACGAGGCTTTTTAACGAAGTGCAGCGCAAAAAAGCTGCTTGAATTAAATACAAATTAATTGTGGCTATCTACTTAAGTAGGTGGATACAATTAATTTATATTTAACCCCGAAGGGCTCAACGAAGTTAAATCTTGTAAATTATTATAAAATTAATTATGTCCACCTACTTATCTACTTCCTTATAGTATACTCAGAGCACGCTAATAATTCTTAAACCTTCACGAACTACTAACTACTAAACTAGAAGCAAATAATAAAAATTAAGATGAGAAAATTGTTATCAAAATCAAAATCCTTATTGGAAAAACTAATTAAACGAAAAATTACGATTAGTAAATTCCAATCGCCTCAACCTTTGATTATCAATGAAGCTGTTAATTTTGATAAGGAAGTTATATTTATTGCTGTACCCAAGACTGGAACAACCTCTATTCGTGTTCAGTTGAGAGGTGTTGGAGAACCAATTGTTCCCAACCCACATTTGAATATTTTGCAAATTAGAGACTTATTTTATATTTATTTCTTAAAGAAATATCTAGGGAATAATCGAGATTTTCCAAATAATAATGTGTTGAGTGATTTGGATATACGCCAAACAGCAGACCAAACTTTTAGACAGTTTTTTAAGTTTGCTGCAGTTCGTAACCCTTGGGCAAGAGCAGTTTCTTTATATTATCGAAGAGAAGGTGTACAGATGAGTCAGGAGCAAAGCTTTGAGGAATTTTGTACGCAGCATATTTATGCTAGTGATACTTGTTTTCATCCCACTCTGCACCAAAATCAACTGGATTGGCTGTGTGATGAACAAGAGAATTGTATAGTAGATTATGTCTATAAAGTAGAAGATTTTCAACAAGCTATTCGAGAAATTAAGGCTCAAACTAATGGACGGGTTTGTCTTGAAATGAAAGAAGCCAATAAAAATCCTAATTCTCGTTCTGCGAATTATCGAGACTTGTATAACGACAAGACTCGTAAGATGATTGCCAAGCGTTTTGAGAAAGATATTGATTATTTTAAATATACATTTTAGAGTTCTTTTAGTGGCTCAGCATTAGGTATTGGTTCTCTTAAAATTTATTTTGTGAAGCACTTAAATACACTTTTAAATAGTATATGAAGAGTTTGCTTCGCAGAGCACTTCGTGGTTCAGTATTATGGATGTTTTTTCTCTCACCTTTTGCCATTGCTGCAAAAGGTGACCAAAAGATCTAGGACTCCCTTATTTTATAATTGGTCACTTGT
>JAKVCT010000523.1 GCA_022448995.1 Saprospiraceae bacterium | reverse complement strand
AACAGCTTTGTAGCCTAAATGCTTGAGCGGCGTGTAAATTAGATCGAAATGGACATTTTCTACCAAAAGATCGGTAGAGATTACCGTTTTTTTCTTACCATGATCTATTACAGCGGCATCATCGCCTACACCTTTTAGTGTAGAAGGTTGTTGATGGACAATATCTTTAGTTAGGTAATCAATTAGTCCAAATTCACCTAAATCAGAAAGTTCAGTGCGTTTCATATATATTCTAGTATAATAATTATCTCAAAAATGGATTAAACTGACGTTCTCTGCCTACAGTAGTTGCAGGGCCGTGACCTGGATAGACTTTTACATCATCAGGTAATGGCAATAACTGTGTTTTGATACTATTGATAAGCGTGTCATAATCTCCTCCAGGAAGATCGGTACGTCCAATACTATCGTAAAATAATACATCGCCAGCAATAATAAATTTATCGGCTTCAGAATAAAAACAGATACTTGCAGGAGAGTGCCCTGGTGCAAAAAGGACCGACATCATAGTATTGCCAAATTGTATAATGTCTCCTTCTGCTAAAAACTTTTCGGCTTCTGGTGATTGCTGAATATTCGGAATACCATACATATCTGCGATCATTGGATAGCGTTCTAGAACCGGTAACTCACCTTTGTGGATTTCGAGAGGTAGATTATAAGTATTCGCAATAAAGGCATTGCCAAATACATGGTCAACATGACAGTGCGTGTTGAGTAGTCGAACGGGATTAAGTCCTTCTTTGGAAATAAAGTCTGCTAGGCGATCTCGTTCTACTTGCGTATAACATCCTGGATCTATAATTACACAATCTTTGGTGTCATCGTAGACAATATAAGTATTCTCTTGAAAAGGGTTAACGGTAAAAAACTGTACAGTTGCCATGTATATATGTATTAATGTGGTGTTATTTTTGTAGCAAAACTATCATATTTTACTTAGTTTTATTAAAGCTTGTTTAGATTTTTGTTTTAAAGACTAAAAAAGCAAGGTTTTTAGATAAAAAATATAGGTTGATACACATCTGCTACTAATTTGATCAGCGACTTGTGTATCGCCCTCAAAAAATCTTTTTGAGAAGGTGACTTGAAAAAGTAAGAGAAGCTCTTAACCTAATGCTGGAAAAATACGTTAAAATATATGCATAACTACTGTAATCGGAAGGTTTAGAGCTATCAATAGGCATCGATGATACAGAAAGAGTGCATAAATACGAGAGAACTATCACCACTACTCATACGAGAAAATTCAGATTCAGCTATATGAAAAGATACAATATCATTACTACTTCTATCACAATTTTACTGCTACTATTGGGAGTAAGGGAAAATTATGCGCAAATGGTGAGCTCCGAGTTTGGTGCAAACCGTGTCCAATATGAGAAGCATAAATGGATGCGCTACACCTCAACAAATTTTGCCATTTCTTATGCTGATAAAGACGAAGAACTAGCTAAGTTTGTGTTACCTGTAGCCGAAATGGATTATGTAGAACTGACAACGTTATTTGAACATCAGCTACGTAACCGTATAGAAGTAATTGTATACAGCGATTATAGCAACTTTGAACAAAGTAATATAGGCTTAGAAAGACATATAATAAATAAGGGAGGAACTACTCGATTACTAGCGCCTAAAATTCAAGTCTATTTTAATGGAGATCATCAAGATCTTAGGAGACAAATCCGAAAGGGAATAGCAGAGTCCCTTATTGTACGTATTCTATTTGGAACTAATCTACAAGAAGTTGTTCAAAATACCTTTTTAATGAACTTACCACAGTGGTTTGTTCAAGGAATTATAGGTTATGCTTCTGAGGAATGGGGGACTAAAAAAGATAATGAGTTGAGGGAGGCTTTATTGTCTAAGACCTATACTAACTTTGTAGAATTAGCACGTAAGGAACCCCAATTGGCAGGGCAATCTTTATTCCATTTTATAGCACAAGAATATGGACCATCTACTGTGGCTAATTTGCTGTATCTCACACGTATTAACCGAAGCGTAGAAAATGGATTTTTATATGTATTTGGTAATAATTTTTATAATATCGTAGGGACTAATTGGTGGAACTATTACACCAATCGTTACAATTCGGATGCGCAAAATCGCCGTTTTCCTAACAAAGGAGAATTAATATTAGATATGCCCAAGGATGCAATAATGCAACAATTACAATTAAGTCCCAATGGTAAGCAGGTTGTGTATGTACAGCATTTAGATGGGAAATACAAGGTGATTGTA
>JAKVCT010000522.1 GCA_022448995.1 Saprospiraceae bacterium | reverse complement strand
TAAAAGGCTGCTTGAATTTACTTCGTAGAGCCCTTCGGGGTTAAATACAAATTAATTGTGGCTATCTACTTAAGTAGCTAACCACAATTATCTAACACAAAAATTGGGAATCTTTCTTGAGTATGTTGCTCTAAAAATCCTCGATGTAGCGTGCCAAAGCTTTATTTCTTTTTTTGCATATTCAAAAGTACAGTCCAATTTCCATGTAATTTAGTTATGTCCACCTACTTACTTATTCAAATAAAAATATAGTTTATGATTCCAAATTTAATAGAACGACTTGAACAACGATTAAGAGGGGAGCTACCAGGGTTGGATGCTCAGACAAAAATGTTAAGCATACGTTCCTATAGCCCAGGATACTTAGAAGATTATGAAATTCCTGATAATCATAAGACCGCAGCAGTGATGGTCTTAGTATACCAGAAGGATGGTGTTTGGCATACTGCACTCATGCAGCGTCCTCCATCGCCTTATCCACACAGTCGCCAAGTAAGTTTTCCTGGAGGTGGACAAGAAAATGATGACCCTTCCTTGGAATTTACTGCATTGAGAGAAACAGAGGAAGAGTTTGGAATTGATCGAGAGAAAATAGAGGTGATTAACAAATTAACACCTTTGTATATAGAAGTAAGTAATTATCTGGTACATCCTTTTGTAGGGCATATTAAAGAAGCTCCTCGGTTTGTTCCTGAGGAAGCTGAAGTAGCTGAGATTTTAGAAATTCCATTAATACATTTGTTAGATTCTAATAGGCGAAAACGAACAGATATTAAGTTACCTAGTAGTGATACTGTACTCAAAAATGTTCCTTATTTTGATCTAGCACAACGCAATGTCTGGGGGGCTACAGCAATGATGCTAAGTGAGTTTGTTGCCATTTTGGAGTCTATTAATTAGATAGTTTTATTAAAAGCTTGTTAGAGAAGCTAACCTCTGGGGCTTCTTTTACGTTTAATTATAAGATTAATAAAAACAGGCAAAAGTTGATTTTCGTTTATTACAAGTTATTTTAGTACATTAGTCTATTAGTTTTTTGTAACTAACTGATAATTAAAAGGATGTGTGAAATTGATAGAGTTTTGTAAAACATTAATGATCAATTAGTAAAAGCTACAAAGTGCTCTGCGGAGCTAAAAAATCAACGAACTATCATTGCTAGTAATGCTACTATGATAAATAATTTGAAAATAGATGCAGGATAACTATGAAAGTTTCTGTAACATAAAATATTGAAGGACTTTGCAGTATAAAAAAACAGAATTAGTATATTTGGTCTAACACTTAAACAACTTCTATTATAAAATATTCGTACAATATTTTTGGACAAGAATAAGTTGTAGAAATGAGAACATAGATGATTGCAAGTTATTGATAATTAAAAGGATGTATAGGGTTAGTGAAGCTTTATCAAATCTTAATTGTCAAATAGTAAGAACCCCCGAAGAGCTCAATGAAGTCAAAAGAGGCTTAGACGGGATAAAATCCTTTGAATTCCTACATTAAATCTAATTTTTAAACAACTTCAATAGTTATCTATCATTTTACTTTTTAAGCAACTTTATTTTTCTAGAAAAATAAGTAGTTGAACAAATTCTCTAACCTGAAGATTGGACATCTACTTTAAAGAGCGCAAAGCTTAACAAAATAAAAAATCATTTTTATGTACAGGAAGCATAAAACCCCATTTACATATATTAATTCTTTTTTTTGGGTAATGACCCTTTTGTTAATTGGACAAACGTCTGCTTGGGCCACACACAACCGAGCAGGTGAGATTGTTTATGAACAAATTGGACCACTAACAATTAGAGCCAAGATTATTACTTATACAAAAATCAGTGGAGCATCTGCTCAGGCAGATCGAGATGAGCTGGAGCTGGAGTGGGGAGATGGATCTTCGGATATTGTTCCCCGTACTGCCATTATTCCGCTGTTACCAGATATTCAACAGAACGAATACGTGTTTGAGCACACTTATCCTGGTCCGAATTTACC
>JAKVCT010000521.1 GCA_022448995.1 Saprospiraceae bacterium | reverse complement strand
TTTGATGTTGTTAATTTTACAAATGACATTGACAAAGCTAACGATATGTTGCAAGGTTATAACTTAATAAACAAAGAGGATAATGTTTTTTATACTTTAGTCAAGTATGAACAACCATTAAAGTTAGAGAGAGAGGTAGCCAATGGCTAGATTAAGACTAAACCAAGAGTACAGAAATAAAATTGCAAATCGTATGCGAGTACACTTGGAACAAGAGGACACGATTGAAAAACAAAACTATGACAATCTAAAAGCAGATCAGATTGACATAAATGATAATGCGTGGAAAGTTGCAGAAAAAATAGTTAGACGACATTATACAGACGAAGATGTAGAGAAAGCAAGATACCTACAAAATAAGTTTGAGAATGTTTCTACTATTGCAAAAGACAGTTGCTTTCATTTTCACTATCTTGGAATGAAAGAAGATAGAGATTATGACGACAAGCCAATAATGAAAGAAGATACTATTGAAAGCCATTTTGATTTTAGATTAAATGGTAGTATTGATACTAATAGCAATTCTGATAGTTATAGCGACAATAGTTATGGCTATGCTTTATTTCGTGATGAACTTAAAGCACAAGAGAACTGCAACCCAGATATTTTGATTGAACAAGAGGGTAAAGATAGCAACCCACACAAAACAAAATATTGTGATAACAATAGTAAGTATCTTGGTAATGATGACAAAGGTTATGGCAAAGAGTGGAACGAAAAGTATCAACTTGATTTAATTGGTCGTGATTATTGTAGAGATAGATCAATCGCTTGTACTGAACAAGAGTACATGATGTTGATTGATTGGAAAAAACAAAAAGGTCAATTTGTTATTGCTCATCAAAAATGGATAAGAAGTATTTTAGATCAGATGAAAGAAATTAAACTTGGTCTAAAAGGTTATAAATATTTAGACGAGGCTTTAGAACTTGCAACTGAACTTGGTTTGAATATTTCTGACCACGAAATAATCAGAACAAACTCAACTGGACTAACTATCTACAATCCTAAAAATCTTGCAGATAGAATTAAGGGTATGAAAAACAGAAAGGAAAAAACAAGAGCAGAAAAAATAGCTGAAAGGTTATTATATGAACAACAACAAAAAAGTGTAAATTAGCTATTGACAAGTATGGGGTTATAGTATATAATCCCATACATAAACAAACGAAAGGACAAAAGATGATACCAAATAGACAATTTAGAATAACATACTACTCAAACAAAGATCAAAAGCATATCACAAGAAATGCACTTTGGACTGAGCAATCAAGAATAGATACAACAAAAGCAGATAATGTAATTTTAGTTTATTATGATTTAGACGCAACTGGTTACAGAACTGCACAGAATAGTTGGAGTATAAAATACTAATGGCTGAATATAATTGGTGCCACAACCCTGATTGTCATACTATTCAAACTCAATCAAGGGTGCGTGGCTCAGGGGATAATAAAGTATTAAGAACTAGAAAGATTACTTTGAATAGTAATTGGACTAGAGAAAGTATATGGGCTTATTTTTGTAACAACCGATGTTTGTTTTCTTTTTTACATAAGTTTGCACAAGAGGTTGCAAATTTAAATCCAACACCTAAACCAAAAGAAACACCAATAAAAGTTAAAAAAGAGAAGTATGAGAATTATAGATATCGTTGGGCAGGCGATGGACGAACTGAACGAGTACCATATCAAGCAACAAGAACTACAATTATCAAAGGGGGTGCGACAGAATAGACCAAAATAATAGTTGACATTAATAGGATTATCCTATATAATAGGTACATATAAAACGAAAGGCAAAGATGAAAACAATTAAATACAATAATAAAACAATCAAGCTACCCTTTGCGGGTGCGGATTATGGAGATGAACCACTAAAGGAGATTGAAGTAGCTAACAGGTTTAATGGTCAAAGCACCAAGCTACCAGCGTTTGCAGTCGCAGTCTATGATGTGATTATGGGCAGCGAGATGCTAAAGCAATGGGATGACCATCGTAAAGGTTTGGACTGGTTTATTAAATACTTTCCGAATCAATATATGGTGTTATTAGATTAAGTTTCATCTACCTGTACTGTATGCATAAACTGCATACAAGTACAGGTTGTGCGGCGCGCCAGCGCGCCGCCGTCCAAGGCGCCCGGATCCGAGATCCATAGTGGTCCCAAAACGTTTCAGGAATTTCAAAAAATCAAAACACGTTTTTTTTATACTCAGAAAAGGGGTCCCAGAGTTTCGACTTTAGTGC
>JAKVCT010000520.1 GCA_022448995.1 Saprospiraceae bacterium | reverse complement strand
TTTGGCAGTTAACTGTTTTAAGTATCTGAGTTATATCTGACCATTTGGTTTGTGTAATATCTTTGTTATCTAGTTTTGACTTTAAATTTTCCTGGTATTTTAGTTTTATTTCTTTATTTTGAAAGTTACTTAAGTTTAATTTTTCCTGTTTAGCTTTATTATCTTTGTAAATAAGGTAAGGTTTTAGTTCTTTACATTTGCATATGACTAATTTATGGTCTGATTCTGTTTCTGTTCCTGAATATGATCTACTATCTTGAATAAGTGGTTTAAATTTTGATTGTGTGAGTATAAAGTCTATCTGATTTCTAATGGGATTTCTTCTGGGTAAGCCTGATTTTCTATCTATGTAATTTGGATTTTTATTGGGGTGTTCCCAGGTTACTCTATGCTTTATTTTATGGTTAAAGAAGGTGTTTGTTGCTATGAAATTATTAGAAGTTAAAAATTGGCCTAGTCTTTCTCCGTTTGCGTTTAGATGTCCTTTACCAAAATTTCCTACGTGTTCTGAGTATATATTTTCTTTTCCTGTTCCTAATTGAGCGTTTGAGTCTATTCCTATAAAGATTTGGTTTCTATTTGGGATTGAGTTTACTGAATTTTGTAAATCTGAATAAAATTTGTCTGCTAGCGATGGATCTTTTGTGCTCTTATCTAAAGTAGGTGCGTATGCTGCTATTACTGTTATTTTATCTTTATTTTCTAATTCTATGTCTAATTTACATATCTTTTCACTTATTACTTTGAAATTTCCTATGTATTGATTTCTAACTATTATTCCTACTCCGTGATGACTATGATTAGTTGGGCCTGTGTGATAAAAAGTATATTGATTTCCTATTAATTTCTTATCTGTGCCTCTAATATGTGTCTCTTGAACAGCTAGTATGTCTAAGTTATATCTGATTAGGTCTCGTTCAAGTGTTTTTAATTTTGATTCTTCTAACAGGCCTCTAATATTCCATGTGGCTATTTTCATAAAACTATTATCTCATATTGGTGTTGTTTTTGTGTTGGTAAAGGGAGTGTTATGTACTAAAACAATATTAAGGGTTAGGTATTAAGTTTTTAAGTTTTAATTTCTATTTTCTATTTCTATTTTTGAGGCTACTTATCTAAACCCTCTTGGATAGCTCTACAGGGTTCCGATCGGGACCTTGTCGAACAGAGATCTCTGCCCCTCCAACCACACTCGGAGGTTAGAACATCATCAGAGATCCATGATTCACGGCCAGCATGAACATGGTTTTCATCACTATGCTCTGTTACCGTTTTGTTGTATGGCTGTTGGAACAGAACGCCCCGAGCGACTATTTCTACCTTTAAAGTAGCCTTTTGCTATACCTATAAATTACTGTAACTATAGGTTACTGTAATTATAGGTTTATTTATAAGATTAAAACAATGTATAGGCTAGGTATATGGGTTAATAGGGTAAAGTAATAGTTATTAGTGCTAGGTTAAAAGGGTAAAGCAATAGTTATGGTTAGTATTAGGCAGGTTAGTATGGGTAGGAGGTTACAATGAAGCTTATTTGATAAATGATGGGTAGGAATGTTACATTGGTTAGTTTAGGGTTATATGATGGTGCAAGCTATGATATAGGTGATTTATTGCAGTGCTAGGATCTAAAAAGCTGATGAAGTGAAGTGATGGGATGTGTGGTATGAAGCATGCAGATGATTGAAAAGGCAATGGACTTCTCACTTGGTAGGTCTACTTGGTTGACTTGATGAACTTGGCTTGGGCTTGAACTTGAGAAAATTAGTGATAGGGTATTCCGCCGAAAAAGCACAAAATCTACACTAGGTTGACACACTTTGATGACGCCAGCCAGAAAGGAGGAGGTTAAATAATTTTGTATTTATCACAGGACTATAAAAATAACCACTTTGAATGCACAAAAATGAAGATATCCGAAAACGGGGAAGAGGTCCAGAAGTGATGAAGTTGAAGCTTATCGAAAATTGGTGGGTTTGGATGTTTTTGAAGTTTCTTGTCTTGGTTTTTTAGTTTAAGGGGTTAGCTCATACAAAATTCCACTCCATGGTGATGGGGTGGCTGACAGTTGTGCTGTCATCAGGTATCGGATCCAAGGATCCAAGGATTTTTGGAAAAACCCTTAAAAATGTGGTGATGCCTGTAGGCAGATCACGTTCTGCACATGGCGGCCATCTAATCATCAATACCAATGCAAAATAACTGAGCCTAAGTGGAGAGGGCAAAAACAAGTGCACCTGAGGATGAGGGCAAATA
>JAKVCT010000052.1 GCA_022448995.1 Saprospiraceae bacterium | reverse complement strand
ATCTATAGCGAGGCAATTCATTCCCTCGCCAAATAATATTCTAATCTTTCAGATTAGGGTAACCTTTTTAGACAGCCTCATCTAAAATACCAATAACATTCGCACACCACCCACCCAAAGGATGAATCCATTTTTATTTGAGTTTTGAAAACTACAAAGTAATGAAGCACGTTTATTCGATTTCTTTCCTATTATTTTTATTAGGCAACTCCTACTCTATCTCTGCACAAAGTATACAAAGTACCTTGCAAGATATTCAGAGTGCCTTTGATACCTGTCAGCAGATTCTACCCAATGAAAAACTTTATGCACACACAGATCGTAGCTTATACTATCCAGGCGAAGATATTTGGTTCAAGGCCTATATAGTCAATAGCCAACATAAAGCCAGCAAAAAAAGTAACAAACTACAAGCTCAGCTCATTAGTCCTAAAGGTGATATAATTAAGGAAGTTTTCTTGAATAATAATCAAGGAACAGCAAACGGTGATTTTAATATTCCAGCTAATGCAGCAGGTGGTTTATATAAATTGAGAATTGTGTCTAATTGGATGAAGAACTTGGGAGAACACTATGTTTTTGAAAAAACATTGACCGTACAGAAAGTTGCCTTGCCCAATTTGCTAATGAAATTAGATTTTGAAAAAGAAAACTACAGTGCAGGAGAAGAAGTAATGGCATTTTTTGAAGTACGCAGCAAGGATAACCAAGTACTAGCCAATCGCACCTTAGATTATACAGTACATCTAGCAGGAAAACAACTTTGTGCAGAAGTTGCCGAAACTGACCAAGATGGAGAAGCAGCTATTATCTTTCAACTTCCTAAGGATTTAGATACAGATGATGGTTTATTGAATATCAAAATTCAACATGAAGGTAACACAGAAGCTATTTCTCGCTCTGTACCTATTCTCTCCAAGGATTTAGCTCTACATATCATGCCTGAAGGTGGAGACATGATTACAAACGTGGAAAATACAGTGGCATTCAAAGCATTGAATAAATATGGTAAACCTGCCGATGTAAAAGGTGTAATTATAGCTAGTAATGGTGATACTGTTCAGCATTTTGACAGCTATCATCAAGGGATGGGAGCATTCACACTCAAGCCTAAAAAAAACCTAAATTATCATGCAAAAATTACTAGTCCAAAGAATATAGATTTAGTTTATAATTTACCACAATCCTTAGATAACACACTGGGATTAAGACTAGAAGAGCAAAATAAAATACGTTTAAAATTTACCGTATATAGTCCAATCAATCAAGATTTATTGATTGTTGGAAAAGCCCAAGACCAATTACAGTACACTAAAGTATTCAATGTAAAAAAAGGTAAAAACACAGTGATCATTCCTACAGATGATTTTCCTATGGGAATTGCTCAATTCACTTTGTTTGATGCACAAAAACGCCCACATTGCGAGCGCCTAGTATTTATGAATGCGCACCGAAAACTCAATGTAGAAATCAAACCCAACAAAGATGAATACCTACCTAGAGATCTTGTCAAACTGGATATCAAGATTACAGACGATGCAGGCAAAGGCGTAGCTACTAACTTTTCATTGGCTGTAATAGATGACAATTTGCATACTTTTGCAGATGACAAACAAGATGATATTTTATCAGGTTTACTACTTTCTTCTGAGTTGAAAGGTGATATCTATGAACCTAACTTTTATTTTGATCCTGAAAAAGAAAAAGCACCAAAAGCCTTGAGTTATTTGATGCTGACACAGGGATGGAGACGTTTTGCTTGGCGCGATATTTTTGAGAAGACCAATGAAGATTGGCAAAATTATGCCATTTATCAAGCTCCTTCTATGCAAATAGAAGGCTATGCAAAACTCAATAATAAAGCACTCAAAAATACATCTGTTTATTTATCTACAGATCGTTATGTTTACAGTAAAACCAATGCGACAGCAAGTACAGAAACCGATGATCAAGGTTATTTCTCCTTTGAGGGAATCCATCTAAATTTCCCAGTATATGTTGGTGCTAAAAATCGAGGTATCAAGGGTAGTGGTGTAATTTATGGGTATAGTAATGTGTCTGACAATAGTTCGCCATTTGCAAAAAATAATACAAGTAGTGCTTCTACAGGAAATTTAGCTGGAGTGACGACCAATACAGAAAATCAAATCCTCTCTTTTGCCACTATTGAATTGCGCCAAGATGGTAGAATTTTATCCTTAACTACTTCTGATTATCAAGGAAATTTTGAATTCAAGGATATTGCAAAAGGAACCTATGATTTAATAGTAGAGCATAGTTTTTACCAACCTATTTTTATTAATAACATCGAAGTAGGTAAACAAAATACAGCAAAAATAGATATTGCTTTAGGTACAGACAAGAATCCTAAAAAATATGAGTTAGCAAATGCTAAAACAGAACGAAAAGACAAAAACTCTCCTGTTGTTACCAAAGATATTTCTAAAATAACTGCTACTACAGCAGGTGTAAATCAACAAGATGAAGGTGATGCCATTGATTTTAGAGGTAGTAGAGATGCAGAAAAAGATATAGATATAGTTGTAGATGGAAGGAGAGATGCTGATGATTTAGCATTCAATAACAAGGTTGCCTTAGAAGAGATAGTCATTGTAAGTGGTAGTAAACTAATGACTAATAGTGCTGCAGGTAAAGCAACACTAAATGAAGCAGTGATTGTGCAACGAGAATTACACGATAATGATCGTTATGCTTTAAATACTGATGTTTGGTTAAAAAATGCGCCCCAAAGTTATATTAGTTTAGCACAAACTAACTACAAATACCAAGCTAATTCTTATTATACTGCACGACAGTTTTATGCACCACAATATCCTCAAGCGAAAACTCAAGCAAATGTCAACCGAACTGATTTTAGAAAGACGGTCTATTGGGCAAATAATCTAAAAACAGATGCTTCAGGCAAAACAAGTACTTCTTTTTATACTTCTGATGCAGTGAATACCTTTAGAATAATTTTGGAAGGTATAGAAGCCAATGGTCAAATTGCTAGAGCTGAGCAGACTTATTTTGCACAATTGCCATTTAGCATCAGCACCAAACTACCTAAAGTAGCAAGTTTTGGAGATACCATTAATATTCCTGTTACCTTAAAAAATACGACGCAAAAAGCGATTAGTGGTAAACTATTGGCTCAGTTGCCTGAGAATTTTGAATTATTAGACAATGCAAATACTAGTCAAGAACTGACAATTGAGGAAAGTGGTTTCAAGACTGTTTATCTCCCCTGTCGAGTAAAGTTTGAGAATAAGCTAAAAACTTCTTTAAACATCCAATTTGAAAGTCAAGGATTGAGTGATCAACTTCAAGAAAACATAGATATTACACCTATGGGATTCCCACAAACCTTCTCTATGTCTGGAGCTACAGCACAACAAGAAAAGGAATTTACCATCTCTGGTCCTATTCCAAAATCGAAGAAAGCGACCTTAAAAATATACACCGATGCTTTGCAAGATTTATTGAGTGGTTTAGAAGGCATGATTCGCCAACCAAATGGTTGTTTTGAGCAGACTTCGTCTAGCAATTATCCAAATATCATGGCATTGCAGCTAATGCAAAGTACAGGAAAAGTGAAACCAAGCGTTCGCCAAAAGGCTTTACAACATTTGGATTATGGCTATAAGCGTTTAGCAGGTTTTGAAACCTCAAAAAATGGATTTGAATGGTTTGGGCGTACGCCTCCACATGAAGGTTTAACCGCTTACGGTTTGGTACAATTCCATGATATGAAAAAGGTATATGATGGTGTAGATCAAGCTCTAATAGACAGAACTGCTAAATGGTTATTATCTCGCAGAAATGGAAAAGGTGGTTGGATTCAGAATCCTAAATATTTACATTCTTGGTCATCTAAGGAAGTAGCCGATGCTTATATTGTTTGGGCAATGTCAGAAGCTGGTTATGCTAATGAATTAAATACTGAAATTGAAGTGATAGGAAAAAAAGCACTTAAAAGAGAAAGTGTTTATGAAATGGCTTTGGTTGCTATGGCTGAACAACATCGTAATAATCATAAAATGGCAGATGCCTTATTAGAGCAGATCAAAGATCAGTTGAAAAGAGATTTAACCAACATCAAAACGGAGCATTCTGTAGTTATGTCTACAGGTAATGGTTTGTATGTAGAATCTCTATCTTTAGCGATTATGGCAGAATTACGTTCTAAAAATACGGATGCAGCATTCATTCAAAAAGCTATGGAAAAGCTATTAAGCTTCCGCCAGCATGGACGTTTTGGGAATACTCAGTCTACAATTTTAGCTCTGCGTGCAATTATAGCAGTAGTTAATGACTCTTCTGATACTAAAAAAGGTAGTGGAAAAGTAGAATGTCTAATCAATGGAAAAGTGGTAGCTAGCCAAACATACACCAGTAATCAGTATACACCTATTGAGATTAAAGGTTTGGAACAATATCTAAACTCTGGTAAAAATACGGTAGAAGTTCGTTTTGGTTCTAAAGAAAGTGTTCTACCTTATTCCTTTGATGCGGAGTGGTATACGGATGAGTCAGCTAATACAGCTCCTTGTCAGATTAAGATGAGTACCGAGTTTCAGAAACAAAGGGCTAAAATGGGCGAAACTGTTCGTTTAGTTACTCAGATTGAAAACACTAAAAATGAGGCTTCTGCTCCTGCAATGGCAAAAATTGGAATCCCTTCTGGGTTAAGTTTGCAGCCTTGGCAGTTGAAAGAATTAACAGAAAAAGAAGCTTTTGATTTTTACGAAATCCGAGATAATTACTTGTTCTTATATTATGTGAGTTTGCCAGCTTCACATACGCAAACCATCAACTTGGATCTAAAAGTAGAAATTCCTGGAAACTATAGAAGTCCTGCTAGTTCTGCTTATCTTTATTATACAGACGAATTTAAGTATTGGGCAGATAGCCAGAGAATTCAATTACTACCCTAATCTTGGAAGCTAAGCTAGTCACCACAATCTACTAGATACATAGCCCTTGAGTTGCCTATTATTAAGTTTTGCAACTCAAGGGCAATTTTTACAATTCCGAAGCATACCATTTACCATAATATTGACACCATGAAATTTATAATCCTACTCACCCTATCTATCTCTGCCTGTCTGCCAAATTTGCTCCAAGCACAGGCACTAGGCGAAGAAGCTTACCTAGATTATTTTTTAGGTCAAAGTACTGCTCGTTATAATGTAAATAATGAGAATGGAATTGCTAAATCTATATTTCTACACAACTTACCGAGCAATGCCATCACTGGTTTCATTCATACCAACTCTGTTATGAATCAGATAGATGGTGCATTTGGAACACTGAATACACCTCTGCGTTATACACCTTCCAATGGTTTTTTGTTTGATGTACAAGGAAGTACTTTTGGAGAATGGGATGCTACAGGAATTCTACATCTACGCAGGATTTTTAAGACAGAAGATAATGATTATAACAAGCAGAAAACCTTGCGTTATTATCTTTTGACAAATGGAAATAGACTACAACAAAAAGTTGATCAAAATCAAGATGCTTATTTAGATTTAGCACTCAAGGATAGAATATTCTTACACAACCAATTAGACTATAGTGGCAAAAATTTCTTTCTGAATAATGGATTTAGATTTTTGCGTGTCAAGGAGCAAGGTGGGCAACTTCGATATCAGCCCAACATGGATTATATGACCAATAATGCTTATGGAACAGGACTAGATTTGCATCTTTTCTCCTTGCAGAGTGACAATCGAATTTCCTTGCGTACTCAAGATGAGTTGTCTATCAATTTTTATGCAAGCCATAATACTCAAGAACATTATTTAGGACAGCGTTTATATCAAGGCCGTGAATGGTTGACCAAGCTAACGATGTATTATGATTTGCGCTTAGATAATGATTTTGATGCCTTTCAGTTTGGGATGAATTATCGTTACCAGCATATCCAAGAAAACTTAGATAGTGTAAGTATAGACCAGCTTTTTTTGGATAGAAAAGAACATGTAAGTGGTGGTTTTTTTGGCTATGAGACTTATCCTCACCCAAAAGTACAGCTTAGAATGCGTTTGAATGCAAATTTTCATAATATAGAAGGTCCTGTTATCTTTCCACATTTAAAAATTAATTATAAAGCCTGGAAGAATCATTTACTCTTAGGTGTTTTTGGTGGTGGAGGTATGCGTTATGCTAATATCGTAGCTGATAATTGGCAATTTCTGCGAAGTAGCCGCCAAGTGGATTTGCAAGAGCGTTTAGACGCAGAACGTAGTTGGTATTATGGCATATCAGCCTATTATTCCCAACATTTTCATCCATTTTATATTACAGCTAATGGACAATTTTATGTGCGTCACTATCTGAATCACACTGTAGTAGATTTGGATACCAATCCTTACAAAATTTCTTTTTATAATCTAGATGGGAACGCTTTCAAGACCTCTTTGGATTTGGATTTAAAAATCCAATTACCAGAACCGTACAACTTTAGTTTGAACATTGACTATCGTTATGATTTTTTCCGTACGACTATCGGAGGTTTATTGCGTTCTGTTCCTTTTTATCCAGAACACAACTTTGTTATTTCCCCAGAATATCGTCTGATGATTTTCCCTCGCAATAGTCATCGTTTCACTCTGTTTATTTTGAATATGACTCTAAACGTGAACAGTCCACAGCGCATTCCATCTTTGGATGCTAAAATAAAGGGCACATACCCAAGAACTAGTCCTTGGATACATCGTTGGGACATGAAGGTTTCCTTGCCTTTGCAAACTTGGTTTAGAGGTCACTCCAAATGGAAGAACTTTACTTTATATTTTGGGATAGATAATCTGTTGGATATGATTCAAGAAACGCCTTTTCTTAATCCAGAAGCACCATTCAATCCTAATTTTGATGGAGGAATGATTTGGAATAGCTCAGTAGGCCGTCGTTATTATTTTGGGGCAGTGTATAAGTTTTAATTCCACCTACTTAATATTCTAGTTGTGACAAAAGTCAAAAAAGGATAAGCCATTAGCACTTGGTCTAATTAATAATTATCTTTGTGTAATTATTGTACTAATTCACCAAGATATCAATAGTTTATGGATTCTACCGAACATATTTATGAAGTAATTATCATCGGAAGCGGTTTTAGTGGTATTGGAACGGCTATTACACTCAGAAAACAGGGTATTTACAATTTCTTGATACTAGAACGTGATGAAGAATTGGGTGGTACTTGGTGGCGCAACTCTTATCCTGGAGCTGCAGTAGATGTTCCTTCCCATTTATATTCCTTTTCGTTTGAACCCTATCAATGGTCACGCCTATACGCTAAACAAAAGGAACTCTTGGCTTACACCAAACATCTAATCAAAAAATATAAAATAGCCCCCAAGGCAAAGTGTAATCATGAAGTTACTCAACTAAGTTATGATGACCAAACAAGTATTTGGACAGTAGAAACTAGACATGGAAAAAGCTACAGAACTCACAATATAGTCAACGCTTCTGGTGGTTTGAGTCAAAAATCCATTCCTGAAATTCCGAATCAGGCAGCCTTTCAGGGCAAAGCTATGCATACAGCTTATTGGGATCATAGTTTCGATTATAACAATAAACGAGTAGCTGTAATAGGAACAGGTGCGAGTGCAGTACAGGTGATTCCTGCCATTGCTTCCAAAGTAAAACAACTCTATGTTTTTCAGCGAACGCCACATTGGGTTTTACCTAGACCAGATAGAGCTTTGCGCAATTATGAACAACAATGGTTGGAACGTTATCCCATTATTGCTAAGGTGTATAGAGAGTGGACCTATTGGAAACAAGAGGCTAGAATGCTTGGATTTAATTATTTTCCGAAGGCCATGAAAATAGCTGAACATTCTGCCCAAAAACATCTAAAAAAGCAGATCTCTAATAAAACACTGCGTCAAAAAGTTACACCTAATTATACTATAGGTTGCAAAAGGATCTTACTATCTAGCAGCTATTATCCTAGTTTGACTCGGTCTAATGTTACCTTATTAGATAAAACTTCTGGGATCGAATCTTTGACAGAGAATGGAATCAAAACTATAGATGGACAAGAAATTCAAGTCGATTTGATTGTCTATGCAACTGGTTTCAAAGCATCAGAAAATAATATTTCTTATCCCATTATTGGCAAAGGTGGTTTTAGTCTTCAAGAATATTGGGGAGATGAAGCACATGCCTATTTAGGATCTACAGTACCTTATTTTCCTAATTTTTATTTGGTGACTGGGCCTAATACTGGCTTAGGACACAATTCGATTATCCATGTTATCGAATCTCAACTTCAGTATATAGGACAGGCTATCGCAGCACGTAAGCAAAATGGCTGGCAAGCTATTGAGGTGCAAGCCGAAACGGAACGTGAGTATAATAAGTTGATTCAAAAACAATTAGAAAGAACAGTTTGGCAGAATGGAGGTTGTGAGAGTTGGTATCAGACCCAACAGGGTGTAAATACAGTCTTGTATCCATCTTTTACTTTTGAGTTTAGACGATTAACTTCCAAGTTCAAACCTAAAGAACATATTATTCACCGTTAAGTAGGGAGGTTTACTGTGCAGAGCAGCTAGCCAAGTTTATTCAGAAAAATCGCTGCATTTTGCAAATGAGCGTCTTGCTTCTCTTTAGTCATCTTATCAAATGCCTTGATGAGCATAGCTAATCTTGGATTCTTCAAGAAAAACTCTCGATGCTTATGCATAAATCGCCAAAATAGACCATCCCAAGCTTGTTGCCAATTACCCTTGGTATAATTACTCATTTTCATGATATAATTAGAGCCACTAATGTAGGGTTTAGTGGCAAAAAAACCACCATCGGCAAACTGACTCATTCCATAAACATTAGGCACCATCACCCAATCATAAGCATCTATGAACAGTTCCATAAACCATCTATACACCTCTTTGGGGCTAAATTCACAGAGCAACATGAAATTTCCCAAGACCATCAATCGCTCAATATGATGACAATAACCTGTTTTGAGCACAGACTTTATCGTTTTATCTATGGGTAAAATCCCTGTTGTTCCATCATAAAAAGACTGCGGAATTTTACGATCAAAATTCCAAAAATTCTCATTGCGGGAAGCACTTCCTTTTACCTCATACATCCCTCGAATAAACTCTCTCCAACCAATAATTTGCCGAACAAATCCTTCTACAGAATTGATTGGAATATCTTCTTCTTTAGCATATTTTAAGGCACGTTTGACTACAGTCATTGGTTCAACCAAACCCACATTCATCATAGGAGTTAGTATGCTATGATGTAGAATATCAGCATCTTTGTGAATCGCATCTTCATAATGTCCAAATGCATAAAAACGTTGCTCCAAAAACTGTTGCAACCAAACTTCTGTTTGCTCAAAAGAATAAGGATAACGACAGGTTTGGGGTAATTCTCCTAAGTTTGACCCAAAGTATTTTTGTGTATATACTAAGGCTTCTTTCCAATGTTTATCTGCTGTTGGGAAAACCACTGTTGGTGGGACTTTGGACTTTGGATAAGGCTTTCGATTTTCAGTATCAAATGTCCACTTTCCACCATCGGGTTTACCTTCTTTATCTATTAAAATTTGATGTTTCTTACGCTCTTGTTTGTAAAATGTAGTTTGGAAGAATTTCTTCTTTTTGGGTTTAAAAAAATGGGCTAAATCTTGACGTGTATTGATAAATAAAGGATTCTCATATTCTGTTCTTTCTAAGCCCAAACGATCCGCTATTTTTACAAGTCGTTGTTCCAACCAATTATCTGTCGGATTGATATAGTTTATCTTACGAGTGCCTTCCTTTTGGACTTGTTTGAGCAAATTCCGAATATCTGAACCTTCTTTTTGACTATCTATGTAGACCACTTCTATTCCTTTGTTTTCCAAGTAATTTTGGTAGCACTTCATGGAAGCTCGGTGGTAGGCTATTTTGGCTTTATGAAAATTGAATTCTTTGAAGAATAAATCTTCTTCTACTAAATAAATAGGTTGTCCATTTTCATGGATCGCATGTGCTTGGAAAAGCTGATGTGGAAAGAGTATATTGATGGTTTGCATGCTATTTTCTTTATGAAAACAGCAAAAGAGGGATCTTGTTTGTAAGGGAATCACATTGGTTTAATGTATATCAAAAAAAAGGTACAATCACCCAAAATGGATCATTGCACCTTTTTTCAAGACAAACTGCATGAATTAGGCTAGCTCTGCTTCTCCAAAACAGCTTCACCTCTCAATTGTCCTGTCTGCTTTTCGTGGATGGCAATCAACTTCCATTGCTCCCCACCAAATTCCAATTCATCGCCAACCTTTACAGTTAAACGCTCACCTGTTGAGGCGCGAGAAAGCATAATACCCACAACTTTGGAAGAAGATCCATCCTCATTCTCAAATTCATAAGAACCAATATTCCCACAACCTACTCGCTCACCGCTGATACGTGCTACTGTAGTTTCCTCTAGCACCAAGATTTCATTATCTAAATTTATATCGTCCAACATAGGATTTTTGTTTTTCTAGAAATAGTTAATAGATACAAAGCATAATTTTAAATCATACTCAATACTCCAAAATAAGATTTAAAAAGCAATGTGATCAAAACTTTCTAATAATTCTTTGAAAGTTACGGTTGCATGATCAAATCCCCAAGGATTACGCATTTCAATATTATTACCGCTAATTTTTTCTACAGAATAAGCATGTCCTTTATAGATTATTGTACCACTATCCAAAATAGTTTTCTCTTCTCCACTTCCTTTGGTAGCTGCGGTCATTGGCTTCTTAGCCTTTAGTCCTTCTAGCATCAACTCCTTGATCGATTTTGAGTCATACTTATACATCATATAATACTTAGCATCTTGCCCAGTGATTGCTTCCAAACCATCCTCGATGTAACCACCTTCTCCAATGTCATCATATCCCCCATGCATTTTAGCATAGGCTTTTTCTAGCAACATTACCCACAATTCTTTATCTCCCTTATCTGCATAGATTGGGTTACCATTCTCATCCGTCACAAAATCAGGTTTCACATTGATTATGGTTGGCTTCAATGCCAAACGATCCCCTTTTGCATATAGAGTTACATCATAAGAACCATCTCCTTTTGTCTTAATCAATTTCTTGATCGCTTCTGGATTGGTTTTCGCTACTGCTGCAACCGCAGACATAAAGTAACAATCTCCAATTTGTCCTTGCTGAATGTCATTTTCATCAATTTCATGATCATCATGAGCACCTTTCACAAAAAGATCCATAGCTAAACGCGTGTGATCATATTTACCTTTATCCTTATCTCTTAATTCTGTCTCGTCTAATTTACCCGTTTTCAAAGCATTCCAAGTTCCTTGATCCTTATTGACCAATCCATCTACATAGCTAGATTTCATTACATTTGCTTGAAAATCTTTGATCGCATTAATGGTTTTCTTACCACAAAGCCCATCTACCAGTAGTCCGTGCTTATGTTCATTCAATAGAGTCTGAATAATTTTCACATCATCAATTCTGTTAGCTCCTCCTTGCCCTACACTAGCCACAATAGAACTTGTGTCAATTGTTGATTCTGGCTGAGGATCTGGATCTACAGGTTGAGGATCCGGCTTGGGTGGGGCAGGCTGAGGGTTGTCACCGAATAAGCTTTTCAAAAAATGCCAAAACTTTTTCATAAACACAGGTGCATCTCCTACCTTTTGTTTCACTGATTCTGGTGCTTTATTATAAGCTTGTACCCAAGCTTTTACCTTTGCTTTAGCCTCTTCTGCTAAATTATAATCGTCTGCTGAGGCACCTACTTTGGCTGCTTCTTTTAGTTTGCCTGCTTGTTGACGTATATCCTTTAGCTCTGTTCTTAGTTCTAGAAAAATAGCTCTCATCTCCTGGAGTTGCTCTTCTGTCTTGTCTGTATGGGTAGCTTGACTATTAACAGGAGCTGTATTCTCCTTTTCAGCTTCAGGTGTCTTGGGTGCTGTACTCAAGATCTCAGCCTTAACATTCAGTACATTATTAAAAATTCGTTTTCCCTTGGTATTGATTACCTCAGGTGCTAAACCTCCTTGTTTAAGGTCTATCTTCATTTCTAACTCTCCATTCTCATTTTTAGTCACCTCGCAGGTTCCTGCGCCCATCTTGGCAGCAGCAGGATAACTCTTGTCTGCTTTGAAAGATTTGAAAGCGTCTTTGGCTTCTTTTGCTTTTTTTGTAAAAATCATTGCCATACCTTTCTTTTTACCTCCAAACTTGTACTCGTTTACAACAATAATTCCCTTACATTTTGTAAGGTACTTTTGGTCTTTTTTCAATGCTTTTTTGTACTGCATTGGGTTCTGAAAATCCTTTAGGTTTTCAGGTGTAACATTCTTCATAAAATAATATTTTGATAGACATTTTATTACCTATAGTTTAAGATTGCATTAAAGTTGTCTAAAGATTAGATTTAATGCAGCATTTCAACAAATTTGATGCAATAAAAATAATCTTCAACGACCTCTTTCTAAGAAAACATCTTCTCATAACAAGGCTCTCTACTCTAATCACTCACAAAATGTTCATTTACAAACGGTTCCTACAATGCACTCAAAACTTCCTATGGTAGTATTCTTGTCTAGGGTTTAAATGGATTCGGAAGGGGAAATATACGCAAAAAATGTAAAACATAAAAGTGTTTTTTGAAATTAAGGCTTGTAACAAGACAAGATCATCCATAGCTAAAAGTATAAAAAGTCTTCACGGACTATTTTTGGCACATATAAAAAAAATGAAGCTCAAATAAGACTTGAGCTTCATTTTTAATTTTCACGATCGTTGACCTTAAAATAATAATATCTTAACGAGTCACTCCCACAGGCATATCATGATCAAAAATACCCTTTAGTTGTGGATGTTGATGCTGTCCTGTTTTTTCAGATACATTCTTATAAACATAATCATACAATTCAGAAACTGTAATAATCTTGTCTTTATTAGCATCTGCTCCTCCCTTTAATCCTTCAATATAATAATAAGTAAATGCACCTTGCTTCAAAGATCCCATTTCTAGAGAAGTTTCATTACTAGCCGAAGACATAAAAAGAGCCATACCTTCACTAGAACGACCCAAGTGTTGATAATAAATTTGATTCATTTCATCTTCAGAAAGTTGTCTTCTTTCGCTGATTTCCTCACTATTAAAGGTACCTGAATAACAAGCATCTGCAATACACAAACGTTTATTTACACCACTAGCAGCAATAATTTCCTTAAGTTCTGAGTGAGAAACACTCCCATCATGTCCTGCAAAAATATTAGGCCCACCATGTCCTGAAAAATAGAAGATAACCAAGTCATTCGGTTTTGCTTTGGTATATAGTCGCTCTGCCTCTGCTAAGATATTGTCATGAGTCGCTTTCTCATTCATTAACAAACTAATTTGCTCATCTGGTAATGCACCACCCTTGGAGCTCTGCAAGAATTCAAAAACACGTTGAGCATCATCATCACAAAAACGTAAATCGCCCCAACCTTCTCTATTTTGTTTGTCTGAATAGTCAGAAACCCCTACAACTACTGCCCACACCTTTGGAGGTACTTTGGAAACAATTCCTTTACCATCTTCTACCAATTCTACGATAGAAACATCTTTTTCGTCTTCAGCATAAGCAGTGTGTCCTACTACAACCAGTTGTCCACGTGTACCAATAGCTACAGAAAAAGCTTCATCATTATAGGTACCACCAATTTCTTTGTACCATTTTAGATCTCCTTTTGGAGTAAACTTAGACACCCACATATCCCAATTATCATCATTCTCTAAATCTAAAATATTAAGACTTTTTCCTACAACTAAAATATTTCCATCTACATCGAATACAACATCATTTGCAGCATTCGGAATAATTCCATAGGCCCAAGAAGTTTGCATTAGTTTTTTCCCTTCGCTATCAGCTAGGAAAATTGCACAGTGAAATTCATCTTCTCTGAGATCATCTCCACAAAATACAACATTACCTACCTCGTCAATATCAAATTGGTCGATAGTATAATCCATACCATTTAGCCAATCTAAATCTGTAGTTTTCTCTACCTTTCCACTATTGTTTAGTGTACGCATTCTGATAACAGACTTAGTGCTATTTCTATCGAGTGACAATTCTGATAATAAAACAAAATGTTCTCCATCATAAGTTTTCTTCATTCCTATAGGAAAATCATCATACTTATGTTCTATAACCTTGTCCCACTGAATCTCTCCTTCTCCACTAATTTTTGTTATCCCCACATTGTAATACTCATCATTAGAGGTTGACTTGTCATAACAAACAAGTATCTCATTATCGCTATTTTCTACAATTGAGGTTGCATTGATACTTTCTTTGAAAGCAATATCTGTCGACCAGACAATATTTCCTTCTAGGTCTAACTTAAGCATACGAATCTTACGATAACTCTTTTTCTTCATCAAACTCAGTGCGGCAATGATATGCTTTTTATCACTACTAGGAATCAACATTTCAACAGATGTACGCTCTTTTTTATCTTTGTAGAATTTATCCCAAACTCGTTTTCCTCTATTATTCATTCTAAAGATATGAGCTTTGTTAAATCCTGTTGCTTCATCCTTAGAGTATCCTCCAATGATATAATCCTGTCCTATAGGTACCACACATTCTGCATAATCGTCAGTATTCCCTCCAAAGGTTTTTGTCCATGAAATATTAGGCTGAGCTAATAAGGGATAAGTAAAAAGTAATGCTAAAATAGTCAATAATGAAAGATTTCTCATTTAAATAATTTTTGAAAATATTGTAATAAAAGAAGTATTTAACACTATGTAACATAATTTTTTAAATACACTAAGGGCTTTAGATACAGATATTACTTACATCTATATATAGCGCAGACCTTTAATTTCACTGAGCCCTTCGGGGTTAATTCTGCGCAAGCAAAAATTCAATTAAAATAACATATATTACATACTAATTCGTTTTTTTCATCAGTTCTTGAAACTTATCAATCCCAACAGAAGCGCCTCCACAAACAATCACTAAGATCGTTTCGGCATCTTGCAGATGCTCACAACCATGATAAACAGCTGAAAGTGCAGCACCGCAAGCAGGTTCTACCAAGATATTATACTCATTAGCAAAAACTTGGCAAGCTTGCATCGTAGCAGCATCACTCATTAGATACGAATCAATTTTACGTACTCTTGACCATTCCAACAAACGATTAGTAATACGTTTTGCCCCCAAGCTACTTGCAATTGTATTAATTTGATCTAAGGTGACCAGCGCATCTTTTTCTAAGGCAGCTGCACAAGATGCTGCTCCATGAGTCTCTGCTGCAATAATCTTAGATTGGGTCCAACCAATTCGTTCTAAACCTTCCAAGACACCACAGAGCAATCCACCGCCACCGACAGATACAACAATAGCATCGGGTTCTGCTATCACTTCAGCAACCTCCTCTATCATGCTTGAATGTCCAGTCCAGATACTGGGATGTTCAAATGGATGAATATAAGTAGCTCCCAAATCTTTACTCAAGTCTAGTGCATATCTATGAGCCTCATCCCAAACCTTACCTTCTACCTCTACCTTTGCCCCAATAGCTCTAATCTTATCTTTCATGTAGGTACTAGTACTTTCAGGCACAACGATAGTTACCGGTAAACTTAGCTGTTGTCCAGCATAAGCTACAGCATAACCAGCATTTCCTCCAGAGGAACAAACCAAATGTTGGGCTCCCTGTTCTTTTGCCTGTTGACACAAAGCTCCCATCCCCCGTATTTTGAAGGATCCTGAAGGTTGATAAGCTTCTATTTTGTAGTAGATTTTCTTGTTTTGCTTTCTGGACCACTCATGAGATAAGTAGGTAGGTGTGTTAAAATGTAATGGAGCAGACATGAGGTATAGTTTTGAAGAAATTATTCAAAGAAGTTGTTTAAGATTTGAATTTAGTGTAGAAATTCAGGGGATTTTGATGCGATGAAGATAATTTTTAAACCACTTCAAAATATGTACTAAATTAGTTCTGTTGAGAATAATCGCTAATTGCTTTTTTGAGTTGATTATTAATTACACAAACCAAGTGCCCACCAACAGGATAAGGCAGCTCTACTTCTTTTTTCAACTGCATTACCATTTTTGCATAGGTTTGAATACCTAAGGTCAAACCTTTCTGTGCAGCTGCTAAAGCCTGAGCATGAGGTAAGTGCTGATTTTTATAACGTTTGACAGACCAATCTATCAGTGCTTGGTGTGCTTGATAGAGCTGACGATAAGTCTCTGTTTCTTGGTCAAAGTCCATCTCCCAAGTTGCCATTTCAAAGGCTTCTATCTCATGTTTTTTGGCAAACTCCTTATATTCTTGATCCCAAAACGGAATGATTGCCTGCCAACAGTAAGAACGTATCCACCAAGTGGCATAACTTCCAAATTTGAAGCTCTCTCGATGGTTGTATCGCTTGGCAGCTTCTAACAAACCTTCTACACTAAAATTAATAAGAATATGAAAGGGTAAGCCTAGGCTCAAATAACGTTTGGCAATCAAGACTGCAAATCTAATATTGTGACAAACTAATAACTTGAGACTTTCAGTATCTCCATCTTGCGCTTTTTGGGCTAATTGACGAACCTCAGGATCACTCAAACTATCATACTGACCTGTTGCTTCTAAGAAATCTTTCACTTTTTGGACTTCACAGACAGGAATACCTAAACTACTAATTGTGTGCTCTTGCATGGGCTACTCAGTGTTTTCGTTAGCTTATTGATTCTAAAGCAATACTTTAGTTGGCACAAAAATACAGTTTTCTGAACAGTTCACCACAGAATCTACTCAAGTATTTTCAAATTCCCAGTAAGCTTTGATTAATTTGTAGCCTTCTGTTGCCAACCACATACGCATTCTGGGTATATGATGCCTAAAAGCAGCATCCGATAAACGATTATTCCTGAGGTTGGGCATATTGGATAAGTACATGTGTTGACTACTTGGATAAGAACTTTGCACAGCAAAATGAAAGAAAAAGTTGACTTTTGAACTTCTCATTCCAGTCAAAAAAAAAGTAGCATTTCCCAAACAAATAGACCATGCCCAAGAATTTTCTATTTTCCATTGTATGTTTTGCCCAATTTGATGGTCAAATGCATATAAAATAGCTTCTTTGAAGCTCATCTTTTCCACTGCTCGCAAGAGCTGAACAGCCAATATTGCATTGCTTTGTTCTTGGCTATCTAATAAGGTTTTAATCTTTGGACTTATCATTCATAATAAGTAATTTCACGTTCACGAATTTCTTCAAGCTGACCATTTTTGTAAATCTCTACCTTTGTCCAATTTCCTTTTTCATCATAAGTATAGTGGTAGGACATAACATAAGATGATTCATAAGTAGAGGGACGAGTTAAGCGATGTTCTTCCATCAGTATTTCTCCATTGGCTGTATAATAGTATAGAATAGTTTCTTTTGGTAATTTCTTTAAGTTTCCTTCATCGTAATAATCTAGAAGGACAATTTTTTTGACTCGGTTCTGCTCATAAGTAATTTCTTCTAATGTGCGTACTTGTTCATCTCTTAACCCGAAAGATTTCCCCCAAATACGTTCCCCCTCATCATTATACCCATATTCCAAACCAGCTTTTTCTACACCTTCGTCTACATTTTTTTGAGTTACCTTAATGAGTTTTCCTTGATCGTTATAGCTCATTTTGATTTCTCGATTTTGACTGGCAGCTCTTGCATTTTCTTCTTTGACGAGTTGTCCATTTTCATCATAAGTAAGCACAATTTTTATTTGTCCTGAATCGTCATTTCCATTTCCAAATGTAGCGTTGATTTCACTAACTTTATTATGATCCCCATAAGCCATTTGAAAATCAGTGCGTATATTTCTCATTGCAATAAGCTGATTATTCTCGTTATAGATGAAACGAATATCTTCAGACTTGATCGCTAATCTTTCTATTTTTCCATGTTCTCCTGCAGATAAATCTAAGGCAGTAACTGGTTCTTGCTTATCAAAGGTTATTTTTCCATCTCTCTCAATAGTATTGATTTCAGTTTTAGTTCCTTTGACTGTTTTAACCTTGCCTTTGAGCTGGTAATGTTTAGGCTCAATAATCTTTGTTAATATTAACCCTATACTTTGTTCTTTCCTAAGGTCTTTAGGTTCCCAAGTCTGTGCATTTAGCAACTGGACTACTACTAAACATGTGATAATCAAAAAAAATCGTTTTGAGCTACAAGAAGATTGTAACATATGAGGGTATTTAGAGGTTATAAAAATAGTAAGCTGTGTATAAACAGTTCTAGCTTAATAAAGAGTTCCTTCCTTATCCAATTCTTGCTTTTCAGCACTTGGTTAACAGATTTGAACGAACCCTCATCATACAACTTAATTATTGCTTTATTTGTTTCTATTTTGTAAGATTATTGTTATTACATATTTAAACCCCTCATTCCCCATGAGTCAGAAAATATTAATCCCTGGTGGTTCAGGATTTTTAGGTAGATATTTAGGTGAGTTCTTTATCCAAAAAGGATACGAAATCTATATCCTAAGTCGTGGCAAGGCCAAAGTAGAAGATCAAATGAATTTTGTGCATTGGGATGGTGAAACTTTGGGCGATTGGGCAGCACTGATGGAAGAAGTGGATATTGTAATCAATATGGCTGGACGTACTGTAAATTGTAGATATACGGAAGAAAATAAACGCCAAATCTTAGAATCCCGTTTGCGTTCTACGCGTATTTTAGGAGAGGCTATTCAAAAGGCTAAGAACCCACCCAAGATTTGGTTCAACTCTAGTTCTGCCACCATCTATGAAGATACACGTGGAGCTAGTCTTGCTAATGATGAATCTAGTTCTAGAATTGGTGATGATTTTTCTATGGGAGTTTGCAAGCAGTGGGAAAAGGTCTTCAATGAAGCACAAACCCCTCATACCCGCAAAATTATTTTGCGTACAGCTATTACATTAGGCATGCAAGGTGGTGCTCTACCTCCTCTAGTCAACATGGCAAAATGGGGACTAGGTGGAAAGCAAGCTGGTGGGCAACAGTTTGTCAGCTGGCTGCATGTAAAAGATTTTGCTAGAATTATTGACTTCTTGATGCAAAATGAAGAAGCAGAAGGTGTCTATAATGCTGCCGCTCCTAATCCAATGCTGAATCAAGATTTTATGCAAATTCTGCGCAAAGTTTGTGGACGATCTTTTGGTTTGCCGCTCCAAACATGGATGTTGAAACTAGGGGCTGTTATGATCAAAACAGAAACAGAATTGCTACTGAAAAGTAGAAAGGTAATTTCTACACGCTTAGCGAAGGAAGGATTTAACTTTGAGTACCCTACTCTAGAGAAAGCATTAAGAGCATGTCTAAATTTATCCTAAAATGTATGATAAAAGCTCTTTGAGCTTAGCTCAACAAACCCTCTATTAAATCAAAGAGGAAGGATTTTATCGCAGAGCATTTAATTATGTTAAATTATTAATAATAAATAAGTATACATTATTAACAATTGATTTATAGCTAAATATACAAAAAAAGTATAAATAAAAAAGATTTTGGCATGATTATAGCATCGTATAAAATAGTTTTGAATTGTCAGTAAACGACATAAAAAGCCTCGCAAGAAACTTGCGATCGCATACTGAAAAATGCGTAAAGTCTTAAAAGGCAGTTTCATTAGGTTAGTTAAAAGGGTTATACTAGTGTACACAAGTGATTGCAACACTAGAAAAAGAAAACGATTCGGATGCCTCTCCGAATCGTTTTTTTGTGGGGCTACCCCCCAATATTTTTTTGCTCTTCTTGATAATTATCAAACCTAAAGATCCGACCATAGGTCGATGGATTTTTTGTATCCAACTTAGAGGTTGTAGAGAGATACGATTCTGGTTTGGAATTTTTGTCTGTATCTGCTAGTAATAGACTAAAACCAACAAGGACAAAACGTTCGTCTTCTGCTAAATTGGGCGAGCTATTGTTCCATATCCCAATCTCATTGGTAGGCATCTGTATTTCGATACGGTATCCTTTTTCAGTAACTACACAAATAGCATCAAACTTAAAATCTATATAATTCTGTTTGGGATAGAGTACTCTACTTTGACAAAACTTGTCTGAAATAGGCCCTACTGCCAAATGTAGTGTATTTTCATTTCGTTCACGGGATGGATTTGCAACAGAACAATCTATGGTAGAGATAAGATGAGGATTATTCTTATTTTTTTCAGGAGCAAACTGGAATAAAAACTGTACATGATCTCCCGACAAACTTCCCTCAGTTGTAAAAACAGGTACAAACGCATCATCAATTACCTCTAATCCAATATAAAAAGAATCTTTGTTCCAAATCGTTGCCATATTTAAGTGCAAATCATAAATATCTGATCGTTTTTCTTTGCCTTCGATAATATACCGATCTTCTTTGATTGATGTCCAAACTGCATTTTGCCAAGCATATTCATCAAACTCCCCGTCTAAAGTGATAGATTCTCCTGCTAAATTAGCCGCTAAGATTTTGAAACTATTTTGACTAACAAAACCTTCTTCTGTCCCCCATTTTTCAAAACTCGTTTTTGCTTCCATATTATCATAATTCAAATTGAAGGTATTGGCTGTACCTTCCTCTTCTTGACGTTTACTATCAATACGATTTTCTGAAACCAATCGAAAAGCATCAAAATCATAACGATAATTATAGGACTCAAATAGAGTAATGCTATCATTTTCCAAACTATATTCTATACTCAACATTCCACTATCATATCCTAAAGTACAATTAATGGATGCTGTATCCTCGACATTTTCAAAAGGTAAGATACCTTCTATTTTATAAACATTATCTTTTTGTAATAAAATGACAGTATATAATGTTTTGTCTAATACAGAGTAGTAGGTAGCTGCAACATCAGATCTACCATTGAGATCAAAGTCAGCAAATATTGGATTGGGACGATCAGGGTTGTGTGAAACAAGTAATTGATATTCCTCATTGATGTATTCCTTAACATAGTTATTTAAGTCTCTTATATTATTTTGAGCACATAAAGCATAGGCTTGATTACAAATCAAGAAAAGAATAAGTAGCCTATAAGTAGTAAAATTCATGGTTCTGTTCCTTTTGTCCGTTTACTGAGATTATAAAGTTGCTGAAAAATTCCTGACGAGTTGCTAAACCAATCGATAGCTAGGATAACCACACAATTTAGCTTCGCTGAGCCCTCCAATGTTTTCACTAATGGTCTAGCTATTAGCTTAAAAATGAGGCCTGCCTAAATAAAAAAATAATACTCACATTAACAAATACACTAATTGAAAACATGAAGACTTAAACAAAAAACAACCAAATAAGACCTCCTAAAATTAAAGATAAGAGACAAATTCCGATACTGCTGTTTATATTTTTTCTGAATACAATTCTCCAATCTGTGTATTCTGTGTCTAACATATAAGTCTGAATATTCAACTCTTTTAGATTATCCAATTGGTATACCAATTTTTCTTTATACGCCAACCAACGATTTGCCTCTTTAGGAGTAAAGAGCTGTGGTTTTTGCTGAGGCATTATCTTCAAACAGTTTAGTTGTGTCAATCTAGATAGAATATGTTCTAACTTAGATACATAAAAGAGCGATCGTGCAAAACGTAGCTGCAAAACCTTGATTTGCGCTAGTTTACTCAGTTTCAGAAGCATCTTAGATCTATTTATATACAAATCCAACCTGTGTAAATTAGGCAACTTAAATAAGATGTCTGGTAAATCTAATAGTCGTTTACTATGTAATAGTAAATGCTCTAGGTTCTCTAAATTTAGTGTTTTAGGGTGGATATAAGTCAGGTTAGAACATTTAAGTTCCAAGGATTTTAATTGCTTTAGTTGGAGAATAGAAAGAGGTAGAATAGTCCAAGCGTCACATTGTATTTTTAAGGTGTGTAGCTTTGTTAAGCTGCTTAGATAAGCTAATTGCCGAATGTCTTTTTCTATTTTTAAGCTTAAAACTTCGAGATTCTTCAATAACCGAATAGTCGAGGGAATAGCACAGATTTTAATTGCTTCTAATTCTATTTTTTTTAAGTTTGGAAAAGCAAATAATGCGTTCGGAAAAATACATTCTTGCATACCTCTTATCTTCAAGCTAGAGAGGTGTTGTAGATAAGATGCATATCCTACCAATTTAGGTAAATTAACAATATGTATAGATAGTTCTGTAGTAGTTCTAAGTTGAGTATAATACTCTGCTAAATGCATAGCCATCTGCCCTTTACAAATACCGAGCATTTGTAAAAGCTCTATACTTGGCTTTAACAATTGATTAAAATCTATTGCTTGCGAACTCGCTAAACAACGTGCTAACTCAATATTGATAGCATCTCCTGACAAAACCAAAGCTTCTATTTGTAAATTTATCTGTTTATTAATCATAATTGTGGGGAGTTCAAATGTATAGAAGTTGGGCTCTTCTTAAGATAAGGAATTGATCCGAATAATTCCATTGTTTTAGCGATTCAGTCTATCCTAAATACTCTGTCAGCAAATAGCTATTCTTTACTAAAGAAGTGATTACTTACCATCCTCTCATGAATCAATGATAAACAGGGTTTTATTGTACAATAAGTAGATAGCCACAATTAATTTGTAGTTAACCCCGAAGGGCTCTACGAAGTAAATTCAATCAGCCTTTTTGCGCTGCACTTTGTTAAAAAGCCTCGTGATAGC
>JAKVCT010000519.1 GCA_022448995.1 Saprospiraceae bacterium | reverse complement strand
ATACTACAGATTCCTTATCCACGCGCAGAAAATCTTATCTATCAGCCTTAGGGGAACGCTTACACATCAATGCAAGCAATTGGCACAAAATCTGGAAAACGTCTGATGAGAATTATATCACGACATTTGGTGCAGCTACCAGTGATGATCTGCAAGGTTCTATTAGTTTAGTATCTAATGCAATGATTAATCTGTGCAATGAAATGGCTCGACTTAACTTGGGACAGCCTTTAGGAAAAGAGTCTGTAGATGGTAGTGTACAACCGAATAAACTAGAGAGTCTATACGCTAATCAAAGTGTACAGTTACTATTACAGAAATTAGATGGAATGCGTTTGGTATTTACAGGTGCAGAAGGAACAGGGTTCAATGCATACCTCACACATTTAAGTGGAGAAGAAACGCTAGGAAATGATATCTTAAATAAAATAGATGAAATTAAAGTACTGTTAGAAGGTATGAACAGCTCGATGAATGAGGCCTTAACTTCTACTGAAAAAGCCAGGCTGGAACAAGTTTATACAGAAACCAAAGCCTTATTAGTCTATCTAAATACAGATATGGCAACTTTGTTTAATATTACTGTCTTACCAAGTGATAGTGATGGTGATTAGTCAGATTCTTTTCTTACCAGAAGATAAATAGATAATGGGTAAACTGTCAACGTTTTGGAGTTATCTGAATAAATCAACCTCCATACTACCCTTAGTCTGTTTTAGAATTGTTTTAGGTATAATTTTATTTGTATCTATCTTTAGATTTATGGCTAAAGGTTGGATCGAGGAATTATACCTAAAACCTAAATTTCATTTTACCTATTATGGCTTTGATTGGGTAAAAGTACCTACTGAGGATAGCTTGTACCTTATTTACATAATAATGTTGCTGGCCTGTCTAGGAATTATATTGGGTTTGTGTTATCGCTTATCCATGTTGCTTTTTTTTCTATTATTTACTTATACAGAGTTGATAGAGAAGGCCCTATATCTCAATCATTATTACTTTGTTAGCTTATTAACAGGGGTGCTCATTTTTTTACCCTTGCACCGTAATGCGTCTTTAGACGCAAAGATATTTCCTAAGTATAGTCTAGCAGAAGTTCCCCGATGGACAATTTTTACAATTCAATTATTGTTAGCTTGTGTTTATTTTTTTGCTGGAGTAGCCAAACTAGAAGCAGATTGGTTGTTGAACGCACAGCCTTTAAGAATTTGGTTAGGTAGTAAATCTGACATGCCTTTAATAGGGGGATTATTAGAGAGTACTGCTTTTGCTTATTTGATGAGCTGGGCAGGTGCATTTTATGATCTATCTATTGCATTTTTACTCTGGTATAATCGGACACGTATTTTAGCTTATCTCACCGTTATTTTCTTTCACCTATTTACTTGGTTTTTATTCAATATTGGTATGTTTCCTTTTATTATGATCGGAGTAACCTTGATTTTTTTTCCACATCAGAGTTTTAAACAATTCGAATTCCTATTAACAACAGCTCGTTATCAATACCCTCAACATAGACTTAGGATAGTTATACTAAAAGTAGGTTTAGTCCTGTTTTTTGCTATTCAGTTTTTCTTACCCCTTAGACATTATTGTTATACTGGTCATGTATTGTGGACAGAAGAAGGTTTCCGTTTTTCTTGGCGTGTCATGTTAGTTGAGAAAGCTGGACATGTAGAATATAAAATTAGAAATCCGGATACTGGTCAGTCTATCATAGTGTATCCTCAAGACTATTTGGCACCTTGGCAACTCAAACAGATGAGTTTTCAAGCAGATATGATTTTAGCATTTGCCCATGAGCTCAGAGAGCAATACCATGTACTTTGGGAGGTAGAACCAGAAGTTTATGTAGATTGTTTTGTAAGTTATAATGGACATCCAAGTAAGCGCTATATCAAAAAAACAGTAGATTTAGCAAAAGTTGAGTGGAGCTTGTGGGGAAATTCATGGATAATTAAAGAATAGACACCAATTATAGTTTATAACTTTGATTTAATCTGTACTTTTGGGAGTCTTGTTATTCATAATGCTTAGAGATGGTTTAAGAATCCATGGTAGAATAGTAGATAAATTATTGGAGATCAAGATAAAGGTTGGTGATAATTTCCAACCCTTTGTAAGGCTACCATGATGTAATAGTTCTTGAAATCCATTAAAAATACTCTGTGAAAGTATTTAAGTAGATAGCCACAATTAATTTGTATTTAATTTAATCAGCCTTTTTGCGCTGCACTTCGTTAAAAAGCCTCGTG
>JAKVCT010000518.1 GCA_022448995.1 Saprospiraceae bacterium | reverse complement strand
CAAGTAGGATATAAAGAGTTTAATGTTCCCAATGTAGATAAAATTTTATCTCAAACAGCAGAAACAAGTGTAACTGGATTTAATCCTAGAGATACGCTTTTGTTTTATGAGCGAGGTGGCGAAGTTGTACCATCTGGTCATGCTAGTTATCCTTTGGCTTATACTGGTAATTTAGTTGGCAAATATCAAAGACCAGTAGGCATGGAATTTCAGTTTAAAGATTGGTGGAATACTACTGGGAAAAATTATGGCACTAGAGCAAATGCCAATCGTGGGTTTGAAGTTAGCAATATAACTCAAAATATGCGTCCAGACGTTATTGATGATATAGACAAAGCAATGGGTTATTCTTTAGATATACAAAATCCTGATCAAGCTAGAATGGTTATAAATGCTGTTAATAATCGTTGGAAGACTTTTGATAAGACTATTAAGGAAGGTGGGGCAAGCCCTACAGTTTTAGCAAAAATATTGCAGGCAAGTCCATCATCTGCAAGTTTATCAAATTATTCAATGGAATATATTACAAAAGCCAAAAAATCTGGTGCAATGAGTTTTTATCAGCTTGGTGACAATAATACTATGTTTGGGATTGATAATCTTCCTGATTATAGTTGGGCAGGGGTATCAAAACTACCTGAAGGATCGAAGTCATTAGTTGGCGTTGTGAATAACGAATTTGGTATAAGACGAGTAGCATCACCATCTATAATGATGAAAGCATTAGAAGAAGGAGTAACGCATTTAGATGCTTTTGCTGTACCTTCTGCTATGTATCCAAATGGTTTTTTACCTGATTTATATGGTAAATATGGATTTGAAGTTATTAGTGAAGTTCCTTTTGATAAGGATATGTTTATAAAAGAAAATGGACAAAACGCCTTTGATGATTTAGTATTTCAATGGCGTAAAGATAAATGGGACGAATCTAAAGGATTTCCACCAGTTGTCGTTATGGAATTTAAGGGGAATAATGATGTCAGAAAAAATGGAACAATTGAATTTTTCAAAGGCAATATTACAAACATTGGGGGCGGAAAAGATTACGGCTTTATTACCACAGCAGAAGGCATTCTTGGAGCAGGGTCTAGGCAGAGTGTTCGAGCGTCACAAGGGTCAGGCATCCTCGATCAGTTCGGAGGAAATACTGGGTCAGTACGAACAAGTGACTCAGGAAATATTTCCCTCAAGCCTTCAAGAATTGCAGAAGGAATTTTAAACCTTACTCCTGAACAAATTAGAAACCTACAAATAGATCCAAAAGAAGTAGATACTTTTAGGGGTTTACTTAAATGATGCTTATTGAAGTTATAGGCGGTATCATTCAATGGGTTATTTTCCCTATTTTATATCTTCAATACACGTTCTACCAGCAGTTAAAAAAACAAGATAAGGAACTAGCAGTATTGCAGGCAAAAAGTGAAGTACAAACACAAAGCACCGATAGAGAACTCAAGGAAATCAAAAACACAGTAGATAGAATTTTTCAGAAGCTGGATTCCCTTGAAAACAATCTCAGGAAGTGAAACCCATCCTTTAGGTACTTCAGGAGAATATCTTGTTGCGTCTAAATTTGAGCGATTGGGAATTAAGACAGAAAGAGTAGATCGAGATGAAGATGATCTTTGGTGTAAAACGCCTTCTGGAATTTTTTTTACTGTTGAAGTTAAAACGTCACAAAAACCAAGTGTAGAAGAAAGAAGAAAAACTCAATATTCCTTTGGAATGAAACATGGGAAATTAATGTGGAAATCGGATGTAGCAGTTTTTGTTGCATTTGATCTTGAAAGGATTATAGTAGTATCAACCAAAAACTTATCAACTAGGGTTAGAATTTTACCTAGTGTATTTACCCAATCAATCGAAAACAAACTACTTACCCAACTACTAAAGTATCCACCATATTCTTTAGAGGAAATTAAGTGTTTGGCACAATCGGACAAATAGCTAGTTCCATTACTAGTCTAGCTACATCATATATTGATGGGAAAGCACAAGTTCAGAAAGTTAATGCTGAAATAAAGAAAAAGCAATTAACTGGTGAACTGGATTTAGATCTAATGTCAGTTTCCAAACAAGATTCCACATATAAGGACGAATTTGTGACTTTGGTCTTTGTTGCCCCATTTATACTGTGTTTCTGTGGGGATTGGGGCAGAACCATTGTAAGTGAAGGTTTCCAAGCGATTCAAGAAGCCCCAGATTGGTATAAATGGATAGTTTCAGGCGTTGTAGCTAGTGCCATAGGAATGCGTGGAGTTTCAAAA
>JAKVCT010000517.1 GCA_022448995.1 Saprospiraceae bacterium | reverse complement strand
GCTTGTATTAAAGCTGTTGAAAACAACATTGTTCCACCAACAATTAACTTTGAACACAAGGACGAAAATATTGATTACAATCTGAATTTAACTTTAAATAAGGCCCAAAAAAGAACTGTTAACGCAGCATTAAGTAATACATTTGGTTTTGGAGGACACAATGCTTCTGTTGTGATGAAGAAATTCAATGGTTAATACAAAAAATGACTGTTTAGGTAATTTATTTAACAAAAATTATCTGAGCAGTCTTTTTTTCTATTTAATATAGAAATATATTGGACATTATTTGATATAATCTAAACGTGTGTTGTTTTGGTGAGAATTATTAGAAAAGTTTATAATAAATATTTTTCAGCTGATAAAGATCTTGTAGAGAAATTGATTCCAATCATCGGCTTTGTCCCTGTCAACACTGAAATATTTAAAATAGCTTTTTCGCATAAGTCCACACCTGCTGACAAGTCAGTGGCACAAACCAATAATGAGCGTTTGGAGTATCTGGGAGACGCCGTACTGGGCACAATCGTAGCCGAGTATCTATTCAAGCGTTATCCTGCAGCTAATGAGGGTTTCTTGACCAAGATGCGCTCAAAAATCGTTAAACGTACTTCCCTTAATAAGATTGGTGAAAAAATGGAGCTGGATTTACTTCTTCAGAAGTATAATAAGACTCGTTTGAGCACCTCGATGTTAGGTAATGCAGTAGAAGCCCTTGTGGGAGCTGTATATCTTGAAAAAGGGTATAATGGTACTATGAACTTCGTTGTTCGCAAGATTCTAAGAAATTATATCAATGTTGATGAGCTTGAGGCAACAGATGACAATTACAAGAGTCAGTTGCTCGAATGGTGTCAGAAGAATGGTAAGCGTGTTTCTTACGAACTTGTAACAAGGTACAAACTGGATCGAAGAGATCGATTCAAAGTTGCTGTCCTTGTCGATAACAAGCGTTTTGGTACAGCAGACGATTTTAATAAAAAGGCAGCCGAGCAGACAGCTTCCAAAGAAGCTTTAATAAAAATCGGTATTATGGCCAAAGCCTAAGCCTTATCATTTCCTTTCTATTTTGCAATGGGCTTTGCAAAGTCTAATATATTGATTTTTAGATATTTAAATAACCTTGTTGCGTTAGTCGCTTATTTTGTTAAGTTTCTAAAAGTTTTTTTGTTTTTACCAATATTTGGGTAACTTAAAGTATTGAACCACAGTCTTGTTTACCCCTTGAATTGGATTTTTTTTAGTTCTACATTTGAACTAACGACAAAAACTAATGGTATGAACAAGCTCACTTCATTTTATTGAAGTGAGTACAAACTAATCTTTCATGGAGCAAGCACAGACTAATATCCTAATTGCAGATGACCATCCTGCTGTACGTATGGGCCTTGTATCACTTCTTAAGCATAAACCTAGCTATAAAGTGATTGGTCAAGTTGGTAATTCCAATGAAATTCCTAAGTATCTTTCTTCCATCAAAACAGACTTATTGGTATTAGACCTAAATATGCCGGGTCAAGACTATTCAGTAACTATTTCAGACGTTCAATCTAACCATCCAGATGTAAAGATCTTGGTATTCTCTGGCTACTATGACGATGACCTAGAAAAGCGTCTTCGTAAAGTAGGAGTAGAGGGGTTTATAACAAAGAACATGCATCCATCAAGAGTATTGGACTCTTTAGTAGATGTAGTTAATGGTAAAAACTGTTTCATATCTGATGAGATGGCAGAGAAGGCAAGCCGTGAAAAACAAATCTCAGACAAATTTAAAGATAGCTTCTGTAAGCGTTTGGGTATATCTAAGCGTGAGCAGGAAGTACTGGTCCTCATTTCTAAGGGGATGACTTCGCAAACCATCGGTAAAGCTTTGTTTATAAGTAAGTATACCGTAGAAACTCACCGTAAGAATATTTTACGAAAACTGGATATGAATTCAAGCACCGAACTTGTGAAGTTCGCAATTAAACAAGGACTTGTGTAGAACCACATTAAAGTCAGAAATTATAATCTCAATACAGAAGAATTT
>JAKVCT010000516.1 GCA_022448995.1 Saprospiraceae bacterium | reverse complement strand
GGACTAAGGAGATGTGAATATAATCTTCAATCGTACATCTAATAGTCCAGAGGCGGTATGTGCCGATCAGCTAGCCTTTGATTTGCCCTATGGTGTAGCTATTGATGAGGATTATCTCTATGCCAATAGTAATATGCAGCACGTAAAGACAGATAAAGAGGGGATTTATTTGATATTGCACAGGGAGAAACGGGGAGTATTACACCATTTTTGGATTTAAATGTTACGGAGGGTGTGACTACTTACGATGTTGTAAAATTCATATATCAGTCTTAACCCAAGTAGTGGTAAGTGTTTTTTGCGATTCAGACACCAGTTTTGGGGCTTGGTATTCTAAGAGTTTATGATGTCATATACAGACTGCTAAAGGAGGAGCGGGTAAATTTTGTCGAAGGTTTAAACCAGGTGAAACTGAGTTTGCCATTTGATAGTGGTATTTATCGTTGTCAGTTGGAGGTTGAAAAGATTTGTTTGATGTTTCTGGTATAAAAAAAATCAAATAAAAGGCTGGGGTGATTATATATAGTCTTTTGTTACTTTCGTGTCGATTTATCTTTTTTTTTATATAGAAATTACTCAGGATTGTATTTTAATTGTTAGGATTCCTATTATTGCCACTGAGGTAAGATTTGTAATCTTATTTAAAAGTTTTAATAAAATCAATTAGAAGCGGAATAGTATCTTTTTTTTAAAATTTAATTTTTTATCAAAAAGCTTAACATTCATTAAATACACTATAGGAAAGAGCGGTTTTCAGATTTGAAATAACGCATCTTAGGTGTTTTTGAGTTATTTACATTATTCTACTTAGTTGATTTTCTATTTGTTATTCGTTAAGAGCTCTTCCAGTACAACCAAAAGCATAAATTTTAAGAAAGTCTCAGAAGCTATCTGTTCAAATTATAATCGAACTAATGACCATTGTTTACAATACTCCCCATTGTAAAATAAAAAGCAGGTATATGCATGCTCGTCGCATGCGTATACCTGCTTTTTATTTTTTATCATTATTTAATTTTTATTTCATGAAAAAGTTCAGACTTATGCTAGCATCTGCTAGTTTTCTTGTCTTGCTCTTCTGTAGCACAGGAGCTTTTGCCCAGTCAGCTAATCATGACTTGGTAAGAACTGCTGTTGGTGATGCTTTAGAGGCAAGTAATTATGACTTAGTTGGAAAAGCTGAGGCAATTACTATTACTTACGATCTTAAGGAATCGTATTCTCAGGCACTCTCTGCAAATCCACAAGAAGAGTTGCAGTTTAACCTTAAACTCTCATATGTTGCTTTGCTTAACCAGAAGCTACAGGGCTTAGGCCTAGAGACAGAAGATGCTGTGACCTCATCTATTGAAGAGCTATCTGAAGCATTTGACAGATTTAAAAATTCTGAAAGTTATATTCCTTCTGTGGTAAGTGATGTATTGTCAGCTTTCTATAATTAATTTTAACCTTTAATCTCATTAAACATTTGAGATCTCATGAAAAACTTTTATAATCTTTTTTTTAAGTGTGTCTTTGCTTTTGCTTTTGTATTGGGCACACATGCATCCTTCGCACAGGCTACTTTTAATGTTGATATAAATTGGAACCCTGGATCATGGCAACAAGAAGTTGGTTACCAAATTGTAGATGCTAACAATAATGTAGAGTATTGTGAGGCCACATTTGGTTCCTTTCCAGTAAGTACTACACTGTCTCTTGAAACAGGTACATATTCCATATACGCTTGGGATACATTTGGAGACGGCTGGAATGGTGGGTCAATAGAAGTTGTATACTTTGGATCTTCATTGGGCTCTTTTGCACACCTATCCACAGGTGGTTTTGGTACTGGAGGTCCGAATTCATGTGGAACTACTCTAGCTACAGGGGGAACTCTACTTGGTACTTTCGAAATTACGGAGCCAGCTTGTACTATAGAGTGTCCTTCTCCTATCACAGTAGATAGTGATCCAGGTCAATGTTCAGCTTTTGTAACAGTTCCCGCACCTACTACTAGTGTTGATTGTAGTAGTACTCCTATCATAGAGCCTAGGCTAACCGGTCCTGTTACTTTTCTTGGTGGAACATCATTAATTGATACACCAGCAGAAATACAAGGTGCTATACCCTCTGTTGGTGACGTTACAATAAAATGGTTCACATTTGGTGATTTTGATGGTGATGCTCCGAATGAAGAATTCATTATTGAAGGGCCTGACGGTGTAGAATTAGTAAATACCAATGTGGCGAATGATTGTTTATTTTTCAATGGCACGGTAAATATTCCTATGGCGACATGGAATGA
>JAKVCT010000515.1 GCA_022448995.1 Saprospiraceae bacterium | reverse complement strand
TGATACCTTAACCTCATTGGGCGACAAGATCAAAGAAGGCTTGTTTGTCCATAGCAAAAGACCTAAGGCGAAGTTTAGGGTTATTCCACCTCCGCATAGTAAGTTTCAGGAGCTAGATGAGCGTCTACGTCAGTGTTTTATGCAGACGCTAGATGAGGGGTATCATGATGTGAATAAAAGAACAACTGCAGAACAGTGGGGAACAGCCTTTATTAATAATCCTTTATTATTGGTTGACAGACCCCTGCCATCTAAAGCACTAAAAATAAACGATCTAGAGCATAGGGATTGGTATGAGTTGGCAGTGAGCCAAGCTTTAGAAGATTTAAGTTTGACAATTCCTCAACGCCAATTGGTTGTAGCGGATCAACCTAATGCCAATCTCGCAGGGAAACCGATATTACCAGGAAGCTTTGGTAATTATATAATCAATACTTACAAGAAAACAGGATCGATAGCTTGGGTCATCACTAAGTTCTTGGGTATAGTTTTGGCGGTGATTACTATATTTATACTAGTGGTCGGCACCTTTACTCAAGGTTACGAAGTTTCCCATGCACTGTGGTTTTTATGGGAATATATTATTTCTATTCCCTTGTCACTACTATCTGTTTTACCATTCGTTGTATTAGCACCACTAGTGATAGGCATCATACGATTATCTTCTAACAAAGCAGCTGACTTAGGTAGTATGTTATCCAGTACTTTTGCATTTACCAACTCACAGAAGCAGCGTTCATTGGAGGATCGACAATATGCGTTATTTTCTAAGCGCGTAAAAATGAAACAGCGGCTGCAAGAAATTAAAGCAGAGTTAGATATTCTGAAACAAGTTAAACAAAAGAAAGAACAGGAGTTTAATCGACAAAATAATCAAACGATTCATTCTACTAATAAAGAAATCCAAACACAAATTACGCAAGAACGTCTTGGTATCGTAAAGCAAGACCGAGAAGCTCAAGACCTAATGACGGAAGAGGCCGAAAAGGTAAGAGAACTAAGGGTGAAATTACAACAACTTTTGGAGCAACCACCTTATAATAACATCCCAGGTAACTCACCTCAGCAAAAAATCAATAGTTTGGGTAACTTTAATTTAGACTTGGGACTCTCTCCAGAAGAAACAGAGCAGATCATCAGAGAATTGCAAGCTGTAGAGCAAAGTGTTCAGGAGGAAATTGATGCTATTAAGTTAATGTATGATCAAAAACACAATGTCTTGATTGATACAGGTAAAGATTTTAAAATCCGTATTGATAGCATTACAGAGTCTGCAACATCAGAAATGCGGCAGAAAATTAATATCGATAAGACATTGCTCAATAAGTCTTATCGAAAATTATTAAAAACCCGTAACGAGTTGACTCTAGAGCTGTATGAGGAAGAAACAAAACTACAAGAACTCAATGAGCACATTCGTGTAGTTCGGGATGAACTCAATAAATATCGATAAAAATAGATAAAGTCCTTTCTATATTTTTGTCATGTTCGCTTTATCTGTTATATTTAATAGACAAAGTTGTTCTATGAGCAACTTTGTTAGTATCAAGACTATTATCAAAACAATTAAAATCATAACCAATGGCAGAAGTAGGAGAAGTAGTTATCCTAAAATCTGGTGGCCCAGAAATGGTGGTTACTTACGTGCTTAGAGGGGAAGATGGCTCCAGAGAAAAAGCAGCTGCACTCAAGGGTTTTCAAGAAGGCGATGTAGTTTGTGAATGGCAACACATTATTGCTGAAGACAAAATCAAAACAATGCGGGAAACATTTAAGGCTGCTACCTTAAAATACCCTAACGGTATAGCATTATCTGGTGGTAGCGGTGGTGGTGATGATGATGACGACGATGATTGGTAGAATATTCTTGTTTTAATAGATCATTCTAAGAGTATGTTTAGATATTTTTTTGGAAAAGATCCTCTGAATCAACAATAAAGATAAGAACATGTTTAAACTTACATTTTTAGGTAATCTGAGTAGATTTTTTTCAATAGATAAGCCTCTTTTTCGAGTGAATAGCCATAGCTATTGA
>JAKVCT010000514.1 GCA_022448995.1 Saprospiraceae bacterium | reverse complement strand
AACCTGCGTAGAGCAGAATCTGAAGATTCTTCCTTGGTCAATAAGATTGGGCGTTGGTGCATAGCTACCAATTTTTGGACATACTTCATTTCATTCCCCATCGGCAAGCGAAACTTTCTGAAAATACGTGGTGTAATCTTAGAACCTAGAGCCTCATGTCCGTGAAACGTCCAACCCTGACCTTTTTCAAATCGCTTGGTAATGGGTTTAGCAATATCATGTAGGATAGCTACCCAACGAAACCAGATATTTTCAGACTTGCTAGCTGCGTTGTCTAAGACTTGAAGTGTATGGTAGAAATTATCCTTGTGACGCATACCATTTTTCTCATCGACACCTTGCATAGCATGTAATTCTGGAAAAATCAATTCTAAGAGTCCTGTATCAAACAGTAATTTGAAACCATAAGAAGGTTTCTTAGAAGCTACTATTTTTTGCAATTCAGTGCTAATGCGCTCTTGTGAAATAATGTTGATGCGTTCGCGTTGTGTACGGATTGCTGAAAAGGTTTCATGTGTCATCTTGAATCCTAGCTGAGTTGCAAAACGTATAGCCCGCATCATGCGCAAAGGATCATCAGAAAAAGTTTGTTCTGGAGCCAGTGGCGTTTTGATGATACCATCTTTGAGATGTGTTAATCCGTCAAAAGGATCTATTACTTGTCCATAGTTTTCCTTATTTAGGCTAACAGCTAATGCATTTATAGTGAAATCACGTCTATTTTGATCGTCTTCTATTGTGCCATTCTCAACAGTTGGCTTACGAGAATCACTTCTGTAGGACTCTTTTCGAGCACCCACAAATTCTAATTCTAAATCTCCGTAACGAAGCATTGCCGTTCCAAAACGTTTATATATCACGATCTTAGGCTGTGGATCCATACGTTTGGCAAGAGCCTGAGCTAGATCAATTCCGCTACCTACACAAACGATATCCATATCTTTGGATGGTCGCCCTAAGATACGATCTCTGACATATCCTCCGATGATAAATGTTGGAAAATTAAGCTCTTGAGCGACCTCGCTAAGTAGCTGGAAAATTTCTGTTTCTTGTGCTTGAATTTCAAATTTCATACCCCCTCAAATTTAAAAAAAGGTTATTTCATTATTGTTAGTAGTTCGTGACTTTTTATTTTTTCTGTAAACTCCGAAGTGCTCAGCGAAGCTGAAAGTTAAAAAAGTGTTGTTTTACTGTTTGATAATCAATATTTTATGGCAATTATAGTAGTGAAAATATTAAATGTTGATTATCAGTTTTTTACAAACTCTGAAAGACTAAGCCTTTACGAACTATTGCGTTATGATAATAAGACGTTATCTGTATTATTACAATTTAGATTTCTTAAGTTTTAGAAAAACTTAGAGATCTTGATGAACTGAAAATAAGAATATTGGATGATGGATTGAGTTTTAGATCAATAGATTATCCTTTCCTTTAACTTCTTAGCGAATTACTTGGTTCCCGTGTTATCTTTTCTTATAAAAAGAAGTTCATTTTTTACGACTTTTACAATAGTAGAAGGAGCAGCATTGGAAATTTTTTCTCGTTTATAATCTGCTACATAGGCTACTTGTTTACTCAATTCTGGATCAATATCTGCAAAAGATTTGGGATAAGGCGCCTGACTAAAGTTGGCAGAAGTAGAGACAATAGGTTTACCAAATTGCTGTAAGAGTTGTTTACAAAAAGGATCTAGTGTTACTCTGATAGCCAAACTACCATCACTTGCGCAAACACTTGGTGCAAAAAGCTCTTTTTTGATCTGTTCGTATATAATCGTTAATGGTCGTGTATGATATTCAATCAGATTAGATGCTTTGGGGGGAATATAATTAATGTACTTCTTGAGACTTTCTAAGCTATCAACTAAAACAATGAGACCTTTTTCGACAGGTCTATTTTTTAACTGTAGTAATTGTTGTACTGCGGTTTCGTTGCTAGCATCACAGCCTAGTCCCCAGATGGTTTGAGTAGGATAAAGGATAATTTCACCATTATTTAATGCATTGGTAAGTTGGTCTATTTCGTGCTGAAGATTCATGCTTTGTAGTTTGACAAGCTAAGCTAAAAGAAAGTTTGTTTTAATGCACCAAAATACATAATTTACGGCAAGGAAGTGTCAAAGTGCTTCTAAAAATTATTCAGAATATTTGATTTTAAGTAGATAGCCACAATTAATTTATAGTTAATCAGCCTTTTTGTAGATAGGTTTGCTTCACAGAGCACTTCGGGGTTCAGTATTAAGCATATTTTTTCCCTCACCTTTTGCCATTGCTGCAAAAGGTGACCAAAAGA
>JAKVCT010000513.1 GCA_022448995.1 Saprospiraceae bacterium | reverse complement strand
TATTGTTAGTTTCTATTACATCCTCAAAAATCAGGATTTAGGTGAAATATGGTTTAAGATTAAAGAAGTCAAGGTTTATTGGATCTTACTTGTTCTACTTGCCAGTGTTGCTGGACATTTATCAAGAACACATCGTTGGGTCATGCTAATTAGAGCTAATGGTACTCCTGTAAAGTTCATCAATGCGTTCTTTGCACTTATGTCTGGTTATTTTGTGAACCTTGGTATTCCGAGGGCAGGTGAATTCACTAGATGCGGAGCTTTAGTTAAAACTGATAAGGTAAAATTCAGCACATCCTTTGGAACTGTTTTAGTAGAAAGGATAGTAGATATGTTCTGTTTATTCTCAATAATAGGGCTTACTATCCTTACTCAACAAAATCATATTGGCATTTTTTTACAAGAATATATTTACCCTTGGTTTTCTTCCATTACTAATTCAGCAAAAGCTAATCCGATAAAATGGATAGCAGGAGGAGCTTTAATACTGCTTTTACTAAATAGTCTAGGAAAGAAATTAGAGAAACCAGAATCTAAAGCTGGTAAGAAGTTAGATGAAATCTACGACGAATTTATAGAGGGACTTAAAAGTGTCATCAAAACTGGACATCCTGCATTATTTATTGGTCACTCCATTTTTATCTGGGTATCCTATTTCCTTACAAGCTACTTGGTGTTTTTCACTCTTACTGATAGTCAATCACTAAGTTTAGGTGCTGGATTATCAGCAATGGCCTTTGGAAGTATTGCTAAAATGATCCCTGGAGTTGCAGGAAGCGCAGGACCCTTCCACATCATCATAAGTGCAGTACTTGTAAATTATGGCTTGAATGAAACGGCAGCGCTTACCATAGCGACTTTAATTCATGGAATACAAACCATGTACTACATTGCACTGGGTGGAGCAAGCACATTAGCCCTAACCTTTATCCAGAAAAGAAACCAAAAAGACTAAGCCTTCTTAATTCTTATTTTGAACGTATCTGATAGCTTTTCACCAGACAAAAGCTGAGAGATATTAACTCGATCTTTTAGTTCTTTAGAGTTCCCTTCAACCGCAGTGTGACCATACCAAGGTTCGATACATACAAATGGCGCTCTAGCTCCTGGTTTACTCCAAATACCTAAAAAAGGATAATTACCTAAAGAAAACTCTAACTCCATGTCGGATTTTTCTGATATGATCGATAAGGTTTCAGACTTAATACCTTCAAAAACTAAGGCATCTTGATCAAACAATTCATAAGTCAAAGGAATTTCTTTTTCATTGTTTAAGTATCCAATTATCTTTTCCCCTGAGACCAATCCTTGTTCCGTTAATAATATGCGGTCTAATATTTCTGGTTCATTAAACTTCAACGCATAATCGGTAAACTCAGTTTCAGGTGTAAAAGGAACGCTAAAACCAGGGTGACCACCTAGGTTAAAATAGATATCTCTGCTATCCGTATTCTCCACCTGATAAGAAATACTTAAAGCATTTCCTTCAAGACTGTAACTCACTGATAAAATAAAATCATAAGGATACAGTTCCTTAGTTGCTTGACTAGACCTTAGCTGAAAAAGTAAACTAGAATCAGTGGATTCAACAAGTTCAAACTCATTATCACGAGCAAAACCATGTTGTCCTAGTTTATATTCATTCCCTTCAGCCCTGTATTCACCTCCCTCTACCTGCCCAACTAAAGGAAACAGAATGGGAGCATGTCTACCCCATACTTCTGGATCAGCCCTCCATATATGTTCAACCTCAGTCTTTTTATCAATAACACTGCATAATTCTGCACCTTTCAACTTCACTCCCACCTTGAGGAATTCATTCTCTAACCCTACTATGCTCATATACTTTCGAGGTGATCTTTTGTCAATGGCTTTTTGAAAAAACCTTTATAGCTTTTATAATTCTCAAACTCTTCATTTGGAGCATGAAGCGCTCCTGCACTTACCACGTACACTCCTTTAAAACTATCTGGTAATTCTAATTGATCAAGGTCTTTCAAAAATTGAAAACCGTTGCTAAGTGGCATATCCAAATCCAACAACACATAACTTGGAATCAAATCTTCTTCCTTTAGTTGTTGAAGGTTTTTAATAAACTCTATTCCACTTTTTGAACTAGAAGCAGAACAAACATACTTTACCTTACCTGTAGACTCGATTACTTTTCTGTGTAAAAGAATATCTACCGGGTTGTCATCGATGACTAATATTGAATTATACATATCTATTAAATATCGAATTTGATTCCCTGAGCCAAAGGTAGCTCATTGCTGTAATTAATTGTATTAGTTTGTCTTCTC
>JAKVCT010000512.1 GCA_022448995.1 Saprospiraceae bacterium | reverse complement strand
TCATCATAACTACTTATTTCAAATTAGCATGCAACACCTACATAGGCAACACACAACAGTACTGCAAAAAAAGAATAGGAGCTGATCTAAGCGATGTCAAAAATATTATTACCTCTGTCCCAAAAAAATCTTCGATAACTGTACTTTTTTTGTCCCACAGGCATCTTCAACAAAATAAGGCCCTATTGACTATGTTTATACACGGTCATCGCTCGTTTGTAGAAAAAAAAAGAATTCTCAGTACTAGTGAAAATCATCTTGGCCTCGTCTTCACTAGAGATTTAAAAAAAGGAGTTGGCTCTAGTCGGCTTCTTCTACTAGTAAAGGTTGTATTAGAACAACCCTTACTAGTACTAAAAATCCTAGGACTATACATACAAATACTAGGATTCTAAGTTCTTAGTACTAGTAAGTAAGGATAGTCCTCCAGTACTATCTTTACAAGTACTAGGACCCTGCAATCCTAAAGCTCATAGGGCACTAGTACTAGTAAGGATAGTCCTAAAGGACTGGCTATAGAACTAGGATCTACTGTAGGACCTAGGAGAATTGATAGATTGATCGAAGCTCTAGGACCTATTGATCGATCGATCAATAGAGTGATCGACACATTACATTGATCGATCGTTTGGTTGGATATCGGGTTCGGATTCGGGCACGTCACTACGTAGATCAGTGCTCGCCACGATCACTTTTTAAAAACGACGAAAACGTCGAAAAACCGAAAGTTCGTTGGTTTTCTAGTCCAAGATTTCCGTTCAACAATCTTAGAGCGAAACTATACATAAAATAAATCTACCTATTTTACGTAGAACGACAATGTTAGACTGAGCATATAGGATGGTCAATTTTTTAAAACGTCGAAGTAGGTCTGGTGAAGTCCAAATCTAGTCTAGTGTAGATCTACTCTAACGTGGAAGCTACTGTATTTATTATATATGTAGAATTTCTATTATAGTACAAAATCTCTAGTGATTGCGTCAATTTTAAGATTTTTTAAAAAAACAACACCTAATCGCCTATATCTCAGCAACCAATCACCCGTTTTCAAAGGAAAATGAAGCCCTCAACTAGCTCTAAAACAGCAAAAAAACTTTTTTCGGAACAGAGGTAGCATTTTCGAACGGGAAAAAATCAGACTCGTTGAGACAAAAAACCACTATATTGTAGTCGTAGCAAACTCCTATCCCACTTGTATTAAGCCTTTTATTCTGTTGCTGACACATCATCAATTGTTGTAGAAGTACTTTTTTAAAAATCGATTAGGCACAATGAAATAATCGATATAGAAATGAAATCCTATTCAAATACATAACCAGATAAGATAAGTTAGTATGAAAATATCAAGCACAAATGTATTCGTACTCACGAAATTGCAGGAAATAGATACAATAATCCAATCAATATCCGTTCAAAAACGTCAATTTCTGGTACAGACAAACTATTTAAAGCCAAGTTGGACACAAATTTACCGTATGATTTCTCGTGTCTGAAAAACCTAGCGTAGATCTGCCAAAACTACACAGGATTATCTAACAGTGAAGATTGTACAGGTCTGAAAGAGACTTTATTTCAGATGTCAGTACTTAATATTAGTTGATCGATAAAAAAATGCGTTTAGGATTATACCGTTCCTAATGTTGTAATATAATGTAGATATCTTATTCTATACTAATTTGATTCACAAAACAGCACGATATACACCAATCAAACACACAATTCTGTTCTAAATATAATAAGCACGATATACACCAATCACACGAACAAATCAACGCTCTATATATCAAAGTATTTTATGAATATTTATTAAATTTTTACGTAGTAGTTTATTTTAGACGAAAACATGCGTTTGCTGTAAGATACATTATTTGAGATGAGACTTGAGTACAACGTAACTTGATCATCAATTTTCGAAAACAATGAAGTCACTATTGTGAATGACTCAAAAAAGGCTTCGACTTGCGCATGAATTGTCCAGAAGTATACAAATTGACACGGCTTTAAAAATACTATCGTAGCATGTACATTACAGCATTATGTTCTTTACAGCTAATACTTTATAATAGTGTAAATTTTCAGAAGTCCTATAATATTAAACCCGTCTGTGTACCAGAACAGGTGGAAAACTCTCATACAAATCTTTGAGGTTTCTCGAGAAATTGCTAAGCAATATTGATAGAAGATGCTATCTACAAAAGAAGTAATTATACAGAATTATACCTATGTATACTATACGTCTATACTAAGTTACTAGATAGAGTAAGTCAATAATACATATACCGGAGTAATTTATTTATTATTGTA
>JAKVCT010000511.1 GCA_022448995.1 Saprospiraceae bacterium | reverse complement strand
CGTTTCAACCAAAACCATTAGACGTAAAATAAAGCACTTACCAAGTGAATTGTCCAAGTATGTCCAACGTGATGGACAAAAGATACTTATCCATGTCCAACTGATAGAGGGCAACTTCAAGCAAGTTATTGAAAGTCAGGAACAAAAGGTGGACAAAATCCACGTGTCCAAGTTGGACAATGCAGAAGAGCAGCACCAAACCATTGAACGGGAACAATCATCCATTGAACGGGACAAGGTGCAGGAGCAGCAAGAGCAGCCGAACATGATTGAGTACCTAAATAACCAACTGGACCAAAAAGACAAACAGATAGCAGGACTGCTCACTCAAAACTTAAAACTCACTGATACGGTAAATTCTCAAAACAAGCTTATATCCAATATGCAGCAAGAGCGGAAAGTCTTACTATCTCCCATTGAGCCAAACCAACCAACCACAGAACCACCAACAGCACCAGCCAAGAAAAACAAAAATAGATCTGATTATCTAATGATGATGATTCTAATCTTGTTAGTCATGGTTATCGTTTTGTTTGTTGGTAAACTGGATTAACTATCTCCCTTGTACCGATTGGCTTTGATAAATTCTATAAGATCATCTTTTAAGATAACTATTCTCTTACCTACCTTACTTGCTTTTAATTTTCCATCTCTGATAGATTCTGCAAGCAGACGTTCTGAACATTGAAGCAGGTCTGCAGCCTGTTGTTTTGTTAGTATATCATTCATATTTTATATAGTTTGTACAAAGATAACTAATTTGTTTTAAACTTGCTACTTGTCAAATAAGCATCAAATAAGCATTTTGTTATAAAAAATATTATATTTGCTTTTGACTTGTCGTTCATTTGTCGTATACTTGTAACAAGACATAAACGAACGATTAAGTTTTGTAACAAAAAAATATTATCTGATGGAAAAATACGTGGTTTATTATAGAGTATCTACAAAAAAGCAAGGTGAGAGCGGACTAGGACTTGAAGCACAAAAAGCATACGTGCATCATTTTATTGATTCTGATCAGATAGTTAAAACATTTACAGAAGTCGCAAGCGCAAAGTATATGGACTGCAACAATAGACCGCAATTATGCGAAGCTTTAGATTACTGCATCCAAAATAACTGTTTCTTAGTGGTAGCGAAAATTGATAGACTAAGCAGAAAAACTGAACACGCATTATCTATATATGACAAACTGGATGGACGTTTGATCTCATGCGATATTCCAAACCTAGAAAAATTCACTTTGACATTATTTATGGCTATTGCAGATCGTGAACGGGAATTGATCAGTATCAGAACAAAACAAGCTTTAGCAGAACGTAAAAAGAAGGGAACAGCACTTGGCACACCATCTAACTTGACAAGAGCAGCACGAATGAAGGGAGCAGCACGAATGAAGGCAAAAGCAGCAAATAATGTGAATACTAAAAAAGCTCGCAACTATGCGAAAATATTAAGAAATCAAGGTTCTACACTGCAAGCAATTGCAGACATACTGAACAATGAAGGGCATCTAACAGCTAGGGGCAAGAGTTATTCAAGAACAAGTATAAAACGCTTACTAGAAGCGTAATTTTATTAATATGTCCCCTACCTGTTTTGCTTGGCGGCTAAAGATAGAGGACAATAAACATTAAAGTTCAATGTCAATCTACGAAAACAAATTTGATTCTGCATCAAAAAAAATGCAACAGGATTCTAATGTGCAACAGATTACAGAAAAAGCACAACAGATATTCAAGCACAGATCTAATGCTGAAAGGCATAAAGGTACAAACCTTGCATCCATTGCACTTGGGTACACTTGCAACCTGTTTAGTGGACTAACCACGATGATTGCGAGTACATTTATCATTTATCAGTCCCTATCAAGCGTAAACCACTATTTTGCACTTGTAGTAGCTTTAATATTCTCCCTTGTCCTAGTCTGCATTATAGAGAATATTAAACGCCATTCATTGAAAGAGTGCATTGTAGATGCCATCCAATACAAAAAAGCTAACTTTGGACTGCTATTCATTGTTTTACTCTTTTGTTCTATTTCTGTAGCATCTAGTTACAAAGGCGCACAACTACTTCCCGAGCTTACAACAGCGGAACCAAACCTTATCAATGTAGACTCACTACAAGCTAAGTACGAACAACAAATAGCAGAAGCAACAGCTCTTTATACTTATAAGCCAACCAACACGATCACAAAAGCAGGTGCGCCAACTATTAGCGGTATGCAGCAGGAAAAACGCCAAGCAATAGCAGAAGCTAAGCAGACTAATAAAGAACGATCAGAAGCAAATAAAAGC
>JAKVCT010000510.1 GCA_022448995.1 Saprospiraceae bacterium | reverse complement strand
TCAGCAAACTATCAGGAGTAGTTTGTTTGTACACTGTGCATTTTCCACCTTTAGGCTTGAAGGTGTTCCTGATTACAAAGGGTTTCTCACCACAATTAGTTGTAAGAAAATCGGCTACCTCCTGGGATATATCAGCACTACAAGCTATCACCTTTTGGCTGATTTTCATCAGTTGAACTAGATTTTGATTAACGGTTTTTCTATGGGTTCTAATATCTGTAGCGCCTTCTGCTAGGTGGTCCAACACTTGATCAACTTCGTCTATAACAAGGATGCAGTCTCTAAATTCCTCTAACATTTCAGGAGTAAAAGCTACCGCGCTTTTATCATGTAAAGAATCCAGACACATTGATAGACCCATAACTTTATCATTAGAAGTTCTGAGGTTTTCGGCATTAGCTGTATTCATCCTGTTAGAAAGTTCAGTCATTAGCGTCTTGCGATGGGTTGGTATAAATACTTTTACTCCCTCAATTTGATACATATAGGTATAACTACTTAAAAAGCTAGTCTTTCCAGTGTTTTTGGCGCTTTCAATCATGACTACTCTATGGTTGTCGATCGCTTGTTTGAGGATATCTAGACATTGGCCTTTCTTATCTGTTAGATACCTCTCATGTACAGTTAAGTCAGCCTTTACACTTTTATACTTTTCTCCGATTATGATTCTTTCGCTGCTTAAGCCTGACAAATCCCCTTGAGTGTTGAATAAATAGTCATCTATCCCTTTTCCTTTTTTGCCATTCCAGTACATCCTAGAAACTATTTTAGATATTTTGGTAACCAACAAGGCCCTAGTAAGTTCTTCAGCAGCCCTAGATACATCCTTGATTGTTTGTAGCTTGATATCCATATCAAAGTAGATATTAAAGTTATGTCCTTCAAGCTTCCTGAAACAATCTAACAAGTTTTTGTCTGGCAAAGTTTGTCCAGTTCTTTTCTCTTCGGCTGCTTGTTTGACTTTACTAAAATTTCTAAAGTTATTAATTCCTGTTATTCCGATACAAGGAATTCCTACACTGTTTAAAGCTAGTGTTTTTTTAGACCCCTCAGTGATAGCTATTGTCATTTTTTTCTCTTTAGCTATCCAGTCCCAAGATTCTTCACAGTAAAGGTTAGGTTCGCCTTTTGGGTATTTTTTGAGCTTGTATCTTTTAGCTATTAACTCCACGTGATGGTAAGTTAACTTAGGCCTAAAATACCCGTTCTTAGAGCCTTTTATTTGGGCATATTTAATTACTTTTTCTTTCTTTTTGTCTTCATCAAAAAACCTTATAGGTTTGTCTGGTTTAAAGTGTGGCCTTAGTCCGTCTTGTGTGTGAGTGTATGCTACCCAGCAGCCAGCTAGTAAAAAGTTAGTCATTTCTAGCTGTCTTCTAGCTGGTGCACCATTATTGAGGCGATCGCCGTCGTAATTCCTAAAATATTCCTCCTGGGCTTCCATACCTTCGAAGGACTTGATGTTTAGCCTAATCAGTTCATCATCTATGAAACTAGACTTAAATTCTTGATAGTGCCTGGGGAAAATGTTAGGTAACTCTTGCACTAGTCCAACCCTCCTGTTGCGTTCCAGAGGTTGGCTATTAAATGTAAATTATTTTTTAAAAAACAATAATTGTTTTGTTCTTGTTTTTGGGCTATAATTAGTGTGGGTAGTGGATTGTGTCGCATACATGCTCTCCAAAGTTTTCTAGGAGAGCCTCCTAATCAGAGCGTTAATTAAGGGGTGACATGATAGTAATTCTTGATCTAGGGGTTGACTTAAACTTAAAATATTGCTAAACTCAGTGTTAATCGGTTGATAGAGGCTTCATTTGATAGATGCAAACTCTAATCAATTAATCGGTTTAATCGGTTTAAGGTGTAAGGACCCTTATTCCACCCTTAAGAGCTGTTGGAGGCTCTATTGTTTTCTTAGATACATAAAACTAAATCTTAGTTTTAAGACTCTCATCGCTGTGAACGTTGAGAGTTTTTAGTATCTTAAGATAATTATATATTATCGCACGCTTTCAAAGCTCGTCAAGTTTTTTATTTCTCAGCAGCAATATAAACGGATTTCTCCTCGTTGTAATCCCAAAACAAACCCTGTGGATCACGGTCTTTTATCCATTGTCTATGTACTTCTGGGTTATCTTTGTGTTGATTTCTATGGTTTGTAAGTGTTCCTCTGCCCATACTTCTTTGTCCTTGACTTTGTTTGTACTCACTCAATCTTTTTGTTAGTTGGTTTTGATTAAGTACGTGTCCAGGTTCTAAAATTTCAGGCTTATAGTTTGGATCAGGCTTAGGTTTTTTTCTATTT
>JAKVCT010000051.1 GCA_022448995.1 Saprospiraceae bacterium | reverse complement strand
TTGTGGAATTATGTCTATCTCAATGCAGGTCTGAAAATCAAGTTTAATGAACGTACTTTCTATTCCAAAAGAGGTTTATTGGATTTGTTGAGTCGTCGTGTAGATGTAGATAAAATTCGTTATCCGATTATTCACTTAAAAGGTGAAGATATTGAGTTGGCATTGACACATGGAAATCATTATGGTGAGCAATATAGCACTTTCGTAAATGGTCAGCATACTACTCAAGGTGGTACACACTTGAATGCTTTCCGATCAGCTTTAGTAAAAACCTTGCGTGATTTTTATGGTAAGAATTATGATGCAGCAGATATTCGTTCTTCTGTAATTGCAGCTTTTAGTGTGCGCGTGCAAGAACCTGTTTTTGAGTCTCAAACCAAAACAAAACTAGGTTCACTGAATGTAGCACCTGGTGGACCAAGTATGAATGTGTTTGTTGGTGAATTCGTCAAGAAATACTTGGATAATTTCCTACACAAAAACCCTGAGGTTGCTAAAGCAATTCAGAAAAGAATTATTCAGTCTGAGCGTGAACGTAAGGAGATTGCAGGTATCAAAAAATTAGCGAATACTCGCGCCAAAAAAGCTAACCTTCACAACAAAAAGTTGAGAGATTGTCGCTTGCATTATAATACCAATAAGGATCGTTCCAATGAAACAATGATCTTTATCACAGAGGGAGATTCTGCAAGTGGTTCGATTACTAAGGCTAGAGATGTAGGTACACAAGCTGTGTTTAGTTTGCGTGGAAAACCGCTTAATTGCTATAATCTGAGCAAAAAAGTGGTTTATGAAAATGAAGAATTTAATCTATTACAACATGCACTAAATATTGAGAATGGACTAGATGATTTGCGTTATAATAAGGTGATTATTGCAACGGATGCCGATGTGGATGGAATGCATATTCGCTTATTATTATTGACCTTCTTCTTACAGTTTTTTCCTGAACTGGTATTGAATGGACATTTGTACATTTTAGAAACACCACTATTCAGAGTTCGTAACAAAAAACAAACGTTCTATTGTTATGATGAAGCAGAAAAACAAAAAGCAATGAGCAAATTAGGTGCTCAGCCTGAGGTAACTCGATTTAAAGGATTGGGTGAGATCTCTCCTAGTGAGTTCCAGCAGTTTATTGGTGATGATATTCGTTTGCAAGCCGTTCGCTTGGATTCAAGTAGTCAAATTGATGATGTACTTTCTTATTATATGGGAAAAAATACGGCAAATCGTCAGCGTTTTATTATTGATAATCTTAAAGTTGAAAAAGACGAAGAATAATGAGTGATTTTGGATCTATAATCTATATTACAAAGAAGGATAAAGCCTCTTTCTCAGATGAAGAAATTGATGTTATCCAAAAAGTAAGTACCGAAACCAAGAAACATTTAGGTTTGGCTAGTTCTATGGGCGATGACTATAAATTTAGTGTTGGGAAGACTGTAGATACTAAAGGAAATTGTTCTACTGCTAATGTTTTGCTTTCCGATTATTGGGGAGATAGTGAAGATTACAAATGGCACAAAACACCGGAAGTTAGAGATTTTGCAAAAATCAAAGCTGAGTTAGCAAACCGTTTAGGTGAGGATTATGAATTTGAAGCTAGTTTCGAATGGTGGTAAGGAAATTATACTAATCTAAACTGATATAGATAATATTAAAGGGAAAGTCTCGCTTGTAGGCTTTTCCTTTTTTTATTCTTGATGGAAATGTGTAGTTTTGCAGCATAAGTAGATAGGCAAGAATAGATTTAGAATTTGCAGTTCAGATTCTTGAGTTAGAATAAGGCAAAAAATACAATTCTAGGCAAGAAGATGTCTCGAAAAACTAAAGCTGTTTTTGGTTAGCTACTTCATCACCAAAAATTACTAGATAAGGATATATTATGCGAATTCTACTATTCACAGGAAAAGGTGGTGTCGGTAAAACAACCACTGCAGCAGCTACCGCACTAGCTTGCGCGAAAAAAGGTTATAAAACCTTAGTGGTTTCTACCGATCCTGCACACAGTCTTTCCGATGCTCTCAATGTAAGTTTAAAACCTGAACCTACTTTTATTCAAGAAAACCTTTGGGGACAGGAATTTGATGTTTACTACTCCATGAAAAAACACTGGGGAAGTATGCGTCAGTTGATGTTGACTATTTTCCGTTGGAAAGGAGTCAAAAATATCGTAGCGGAGGAGCTTTCAGTACTTCCAGGTATGGAAGAAGCTTCTGCTTTTTTGTGGATTGAAAAATACTACAGAGAGAAAGCTTATGATGTATTAATCATTGATAGTGCGCCTACCGGAGAAACATTAACTCTACTTACCTTACCTCAGGTAACTAAATCTTGGTTGACTAAAGCCTTTCCTGGTCAACGTTTTGCGATCAAAACCGTAGGAAGTATTTTGCGTCGTACCAAAGGTATTCCTCTAGATAAAGGTTATGAAGAGTTGCAACGTTTATTTGATAAACTGGAAACCGTTCAGCAAATCATGCTGGATCCTAAGGTTTGTTCTATCCGAATTGTAGCTAATCCCGAGCGTATGGTAATTCAAGAAGCTAAGCGTGCTTATACTTATTTGCAGCTCTATGGTTATAATGTAGATGGTATTGTGGTGAATCGTATCTTGCCAGAAGAAGCGGGTAAAGCAGGTAGTGTTTTTGAAAATTATGTTCGTTCGCAAAAGCAATATCTTGAAGAGATTGAAGAGAGTTTCCAACCTTTACCTATTTTCAAAGTAGGTCATTTGGGACAGGAAGTTTTTGGTTTGGAACTGCTCGATGCTATTGGTGAGTCTGTTTATGCTGATAGGGATCCTGCCGAAATTCTTCATAATGAAAATCCTTTTGAGGTAACTGAGTTTAATAATCATTATATGATTGCTATTCGTTTGCCTTTCTTAAAACAGGATGATTTTACGGTGAAAAAATATGGCGATGAGTTGGTGATTGATGTGAATAGTCGTAGAAAAAGCGTGTTTTTGCCGCGTTTTGCTAACTTTCTGAAAATGAGTGAGTATGCTTATAATGATTCTTGGTTGCATATTAAGTTGCTCAAGGATTCTAAATAAATGAATTGGGAAGAGGGTCGTACTTCAGTGCGACCCTCTTTTTTTATTGATGTTGTTCTGTGTTTGTTGGAAGTAACTGAGCTCCAAAGGAGTGATACATATATTAGCATTGGGAGGCAGCCCGATGCTCTCTTTTTTTATTGATATTGACCCCTATTTATTAAAAATCAGGCACTTAAGTACCCATTTTTCGTAACTGAGATTTCTATTCCTACCACTGAATATCTGCACAGCATTTTATTTCTACAACCTTATGTGTGTCTCCAACTTTTTCTAAAATAATTGTGAGACCAACCACTGATACAGGAAATTTCCCATAAGAATACATTATTAATTTCAAATAATATCTATCCTTTGACTTTTGAAGACTACTAATAATTGCAGCTCTATATGCTCCTGTATTTAATTTTAATAATGCAGATCCACTAGGATCAGGTATAATCCAAATATCATATGTTTTATAATCTGTTAGTTGGATCTTTTCTTGAGTTAATAAGGAACCAAAATCAAATAATCGAATCTTAAGTTTTTCATCAAAATCATCAATTTTCCACAACTCCTTAATCGTTGAATTAAATAATAAGGAATCAACAAGAACAGGAGGATCAATTACTTGAGCACAAGCTATTCTTGTCATCAGTACAATACATATACAAAAAGTAAGTCTCATAAATAGTTAAGATTTAGTAATAAAGTACCCATTTTTCGTAACTGAGCTCCAAAGGAGCGATACACACACCAGCATTGGGAGTTAGCCCAATGCTCTCCACATATCAATTTTCTCCTCTAATTATATAGCTAAAATCATATAAAATGTCATCTTTTGAACGAAGGATTAGCTTCGCAGAGCCCTTCGGGGTTTAAATGCTTCGTTTTGGATGTTTTTTGGGGAAGTTCGATAAAATCTATAGCGAAGCATTTTAATCCTTCGCCATTAAGCTCTCTTTTTTATTGAGGTTGATCCCTATTTGTTGAAAATCAGGCACTAAAGTACCCATTTTTCGTAACTGAGCTCCAAAGGAGCGATACATACACCAGCATTATGCTTGCTTGCTATAACATAAAATAAAAATAGCGCAAAACCACTATTCATCAGATTTTGCACTATTTTATTTGAATTATTTAACAGCTTTTGAAGTGTTGAATAATTACAGAAAAATTATTCAGTTTCTAAACCATATTTCTTAGCATACTTGCGATACAAAGCCTTTTGTTTATCATCCAAATCCACCTTTTTACCTTGAATATAAGCATCCGTAATCACAGAAGTACGCATATCCATCACATCACCTTTAGACATAATGATAGTAGCTTCCTTCCCTTTTTCCAATGTTCCTACACGATCACTAATCCCTAAAATTTGTGCAGCATTAGAAGTCATCGCAGCAATAGCAGCTTCTGCATCCAAACCATAACCTACAGCTTGTCCTGCCTGAAAAGGTAGATTACGAATATTCCAGCTCCCTTCCATACTGAAGGCGAATAGAATTCCAGCTTCTTGTAAAAGTGCAGGAGTCTTATAAGGTTGGTCAATATCTTCGTCAATTTGGCGTGGTAAACGATGTACATTGCTTAGCACAACTGGAAGATTCTTTTCTTTCATAAAATCAGTAATCATCCAGCTTTCAGCACCTCCCATAATTACCAAATCCATTCCATAAGGCTCTAATAATTCAACTGCTTCCATAATCGAACGTGCATCATCTACATGAATAAAAAGCTTCTTCTTTTTATCGAATAAACCATTCATAGCTTCAAACTTCAAGTTCTTCTCCTCTACTTTCTCTTTGTTGTAATAAGCCTTAGCTGCATCAAAATATACTTTGATCATTTCTAGATTTTGCTCATACTTTTTATTGCCTTTAGTTGGACCAGGAGCAGCCCACCACCCCGTAAAATGAAAGCGATTAGGCCAGTGCAAATGAATACAATTATCTAAAGCTACTGCAGCATCCTCCCAGTTAAAAGCCTCTGTATAGGCTACACTCGATTGTCCCGAAATACGTCCACCTTCAGGTACAACTTGCACCATCAAAATTCCATTGGAACGCACTGTAGGAGTAATATGCGAATCCGTATTATAAGCAATAATAGAACGTAGGCTTGGGTTATTCTTACCTACCTCTCTAAAATCACGTGTAGAACGTACCGCTTCTACTTCCTCCAAGCCCAAACGCGAATTTGGCGCAATCAACCCTGGATAAACATGTTGTCCTTGTCCATCTATGTTTTGTTCGTAGTTGGCTGTGGTCACAGTCTCCCCTACTTCTTGGATCTTGCCATCTTTGATACCAATTGCACCTTTTTCGATCACTTTTCCATTACCCAAGTGTAAAGTAACATTAGTGATTGCTACCGACTCTAGTTTAGTACTCTGCGCATAAGTCGCTGATGTACAAAAGAATGTTATGACTAAAGCAAAAAATACTTGTCCTAATAATCTCATAAGATATACTAATTATTACATCATAACACATGACTTTTTATTTACTAATTGACCAGCCACATGTTATAAACAGGTTTATTTTAAAATATAGAATTGTCTGATTTTCGGTAAAAATACATAATTTTTCAGCTAATTTCTAATAGCCAGAAGCACTATCATCTGCTCTATTATCAGCTACACCCTCCAATCGTCCATCATCTAAAATACGTACAGCTTCGAAACGCCCAATTGGACTTTTTTCTTCGAGTTTATGTCCCATTTTGCGTAAAGCATCCATTGTTTTTGTATCAAATGCACCTTCTTCATATCGGATATGGTCAGGTAACCATTGATGGTGGAAACGTTTATTATGAACAGCATCTTTGAGTGGAAGTTCAAATTCTGCTACATTTAAAAATACCTGATATACCGATGTAATGATGGTCGCGCCACCTGGTGTCCCCAAAACCATATTCAACTCATTGTCTCGCTCAACAATAGTAGGTGTCATCGAGCTCAACATACGTTTGCCTGCTTCAACAGCATTAGCTTCAGCACCTACCAAACCATAAATATTAGGTGTACCCGGTTTGGCGCTAAAATCATCCATTTCATTGTTCATAATAAAACCTGCACCTTCTACTACTACACGTGATCCATAACCAGAATTGATCGTAGTGGTGACAGAAATGGCATTTCCATCAGGATCTACAATGCAGTAATGTGTAGTTTCCTCACTTTCTTTTGGTGGAGCACCTTCCTTGATCTTACTACTTGGGCTTGCCTTTTTAGGATCAAAATCCTTCATGCGTTCTGCTGCATAAGCTTTATCCAACAAGCCTTTTACAGGAACTGGATAAAAATCCATATCTCCCAAATGCGCTGCTCGATCGGCATAAGCTCTGCGCTCTGCCTCTGCCATTATATGCACACTTTCTGCTGAATGAAAACCTAGTTTACCCAATTCTTTATCCTCTACCATATTTAGCATTTCTGCTAAAATAACACCTCCACTTGAAGGCGGTGGCATGGAAATCAAATGATAATTTTTGTACTCAAAATGAACAGGTTCACGCCATTTAGAATCATAATTCTTTAGATCTTCTAGGCTGATGATTCCTCCTCTTTTATCCATTTCTTTGACAATATATTCTGCTACTTCTCCTTCATAAAATCCAGCTCTACCCTTTTCTTGAATTGCTTTTAAGGTATTTGCCAAATCTTTCTGGACAAAAATATCGTCTTTTTTCCAACCAGCTTCATTTATAAAAGCAGTTTGATAAGTATTGTATTTTTTGAACTTATCTTGTTGACCATTAAAGCTTTTAGCTTCGAAATCAGTCAGTCTGTAACCTTTTTCTGCTAATTCAAGTGCAGGTTGTACCAAATCTTTTAAGGGCAATCGACCAAATTTTTCGTGTGCAACTAAAATTCCATCCACCGAGCCAGGTACACCAGAAGCCAAATGCCCCAAACGACTCAACTCTGCAATAGCATCTCCATTTTCATCTAAGTACATATCACGATGTGCTTTGGCTGGTGCTTTTTCTCTAAAATCTAAAGCATAACTCTTTCCTGCATTGTCTCGATAAATCATAAAACCACCTCCACCCAAATTTCCTGCTCTTGGAAAGACTACCGCTAAAGCTAAATGAACAGACACCATTGCATCTACAGCATTCCCTCCCTTTCTTAATATTTCTTCGCCTACTTCTGAAGCCACAGGGTGTGCAGTTACCACAATGGCACTATCTGCAATCAAATGTTTGGTTTGTTCATAACTATATTTATCCTCTTGTTCTACTTGACGAGAGGTTCCATCTGTATGAAGACTTGTATTTGAATTACAAGCAAATAGCAATAAGACAAAAACTAAGAATAGACTATAGGAGTAAAATATTTTCATATTATAGGATTATAAAGATCAAAAAGTAATAACCAAAATTACATTAAAATTCATTTTGAATAGAAATTATATACATTTTTTGCGCAAAAAATCAGATAGAGCAGCAGAGATATCCAGGTTAAAACATCATTGATAAAGCTACATTCAATTTTTTTTTACTTTTTTTTAAAAAATTCTTAATAAAAGATCAAGATTTGTTTACACACTGTTTACAATAGATTTTTTGGTTAGTCGAGATAATCTACCATATTTTATTTTGTTTTAACCTATTCTAGCTAATCATAAAAGGTATACATTCATGTATAAAATAGTTTACACAACAAGCCAAAAAACAAACACAAAGCACTGAAAACTAATAACTTAAAACACCTATATTATTTTCAATAAACTTACAGCCTATACATATGCAAATAAAAAATTGGTTGTTTTTCTGGTTGTTTATTCGTATATTTGCAGCTGCAACAAGGCCATTATTTTAACTATCAAACAATTTAAATCCGAAATGAAGATTTTCCTTACAATTTTTAGTATTTTATGTGTTACTTTTACCTGTTTTGCCCAAGATTTGACGAATGTCAGCACAAGTGGTCTTTTTCATAAAACAATCACCGCAACCAATATCCAACATCTAAATTTAGATGTAGACGGAAACGTTAATATCAAATCAACTAAAGGTAGTCGTATTCTAGTCGAAGTGAATATCAAAATTGGTGTTCCTAATAAAAATTTATTAGACTATTTGATCAAATCTGGTCGTTACGATTTGGTTGTTGAGCGCAAAGAAAATCTTGGAGAGATGGTTGTTTCTTCTAAGAAAACTAACAATATATTGATGGTGAAAGGTAAAGAATGTAAAGAAGAATTAGAATACACGATCTTTGTTCCAGAACAAATACAATTAGTGAACGGAGAAACTGCTTCTACTGTAGGTCGCTAATAGAATTCATACAAAGTTCAAAATAGAACAGTCTGAGAAGGCAGTTCAAAAAACGAAGTCTAAATAATGTTTAGACTTCGTTTTTTTATTATCCTAAAAATCAACTAAGTAGGTGGACATGATTCGGGGATTTCACTTTGCAGATCTCAGCTTCGCTAACAGCGAAGGACTAAACGAAGTTAGTCTTTGCCACAATTCTAAACATAGATATTAAAGATATGTACTACCTCCCCTAATAGTTATAACTATTGGGCAGAACTTTCACCTTGTTAGGTTTAATACATTGAAGTTATTTAAAAATCATCTGAATTTCTGCATTAAATCTAATTCCTAAACAACTTCATTCTAATTTATTGCCACACAAAAATTACTTAAATAACCTTTATTATTTTAGTATAAAAAGTTTATATTGGTTTTTTTCACAAAAACTCCTATTTTGAAATGTTAAAACGTCCTATTCATGTTTTGGAGGTTAGATCTGAACTTGGGGCAGGCTCAAGAGGCGCGAGCTTAGGTATAGGCGCTATCAAAGTAGCTTCTGTCAATAGTAATAATAATTATTTTTCCCGATATCGTCCCACATCTATCCCTGATGAGAATGAACTTTTATTTATTGAGAGTCCCACCCAACACGCTAAATATATAGATGGAGTAGCAAAGGTTTATAGTTCGGTAATGGAATATGTATCCTCTGAGCTTATCTACAAGAGTAACTTTATTGTAGTCTTGGCAGGTGACCATTCTACTGCAGGAGGAACAATTGCAGGTATTCGCAGAGCTTTTCCTGATAAACGCCTAGGTGTAATTTGGGTTGATGCACATGCTGATATGCACACCCCTTTTACTACACCTTCTGGAAATATTCATGGAATGCCTCTAGCTATTTCTATGGGCATTAATAATTTAGATAAGAAACGAAACGATATTGACCGACATGTCAAAACTTCCTGGGAGGTTCTAAAAACGATTGGTAACGTTTCTCCTAAAATCACACCAACAGAGCTCGTTTTTGTAGGTGTTCGTAGCACAGAACCTGAAGAAGATTACTTGATTAATCGATACAATATTCGCAACTTCACTGTTGAAGAAATTCGACAAAAAGGAGTCGCTCAAATCATAGAAGATGTAGATGAACACCTAAGTCACTGTGAGTTATTATATATTTCTTTTGATGTGGATAGCATGGATCCTGAATTGGTTTCTAGAGGAACTGGAACACCTGTGGAAAATGGATTAACACCAGAGGAAGCCAATGATTTGGTTTGTGGCTTTACTGCATTACCTAGATCTTGTTGTTTAGAAATTACAGAAGTAAATCCAACCCTAGATACAGAAAATAAGATGGCTAAAACCGCTTTCAAAATTTTAGATAATGCTACACAAGTTGCAGAAGCAAAATGCCAAAAGATTCAACACTAACTCCATAAGCAAACTTACTTCGTAAAGCTTACAAGATACTACAAGTATAATTCCTTACAAAAAAATACTCCGCTTTTGATTTTATAATCAGAAGCGGAGTATTTTCTTTTTGAAACTTGATATATTATTCAAAAGGTAGGGTCACTTCAATCCACAAAAATAAAACTTAGTTTTGTAGAAGACTGAATATCCCTCATCTAGACTATTCAGAATCTAAGCTAGTTTGCTAAACGAATAGATTGTAAAATAGTCTTCGCATAGTCTATATGACTCTCCGAATATCCCTCAATATATCCTGCAAATTTCCCTTTAGGTGTTTCTATGGTAAATAAACGAATCCAACCAATATCAGCACCATCCTTGATACGAAGAGTAATTCCTCCATCCAATTTTGTTTTCTTCACTCCATTCCCCGCAAAAAAAGCTGCTAAAAAGGATTTTTTGGAATCCTTGGTACAAGCGCTAGGTACCATTTCATAAATTCCTTCAAACTTAGCTCCTTCAAATTTGCTAACTTTTTTACAATTAATAGAAGTAGCAGCTAAGTTATCTTTCGGAAAGATCATCCATTCTAGTTTCCCCTTAGTGATATAGATATTTTCTCCTCCTTTGGGAAAATCAATAGCTAAACCCATTGCTTCCAAGGTTTCTGTTTCTTGTGCAAAGATGATATTCTGTGTGAATACCAAAAAGCTGAGTAAACTCAAAAAAGTGACTACTTTCATGTTTTTAGAGATTTTAACTATTGAAATTATGAAAAATAAGTAGGTGGACGTAATTAATTTTATAATAATTCACAAGATTTTTTGATGCTGAACGAGGCGAAAACCCCGAAGGGCTCAGCGAAGCTAAACGTAGGGATAGCCGCGAAGCGGTCAGAGGCGAAGCCGACTAGTGGCAAGCTCTGCTGCCACCACCGCTATCACGAGGCTTTTTAACGAAGTGCAGCGCAAAAAGGCTGCTTGAATTAAATACAAATTAATTGTGGCTATCTACTTAGGATAAGCAGTTGCATCAAGTTTTTGGTGTAACTGCTTTTATTTTTAATCTAAATTCTCTGTGTTATATAAAGATTTACAAATCAAATCTGTATTAAAAAGCATAGCCTCATAAGTTGTATACACTCCATGTCCAAATACAGTACTAATACAATTTGGAAAGATCCTACTTCTATCCTTGTAGTCAATTAGATGTGTAATTCCATGTGGAGGTACTCTAAGTTTTGTAGAAACATTTCTTCTCCACAAAATGAGATTCGTTGTGTCTCCTAAGATTTGGGATAACCTTTCATTTAAGCGTCGTTCCTTAGTCGTACTCGCCAAGAGATCACTTCCTGCGACACCCCACTGCTGGATATAATCACCATCACGCGTATGAAAAACACCACTCCTAGATCCTCCTAAATAGGAATGATTCCTATGATTAATTAAATTGATGGGTTGATATTGATCTGCTCTTGGCCAATCGTAGATATAAGGCGTACCTAGAGTTACAAAATCTAAGTCTAGATCCTTCAGCTTTGCTAAATCCTGTTCTATTTGGATACCTTCTTCCTTTAGCAATTCTTTCAAAGCTTTTCCTGTTGGAGAATCTGCTAATAAATTAGCGATAAGCGCAAAAATCTGCCCTGCATGGCTATGCCCAATTAATAAAACACGTTTTTTATCTTTTATGCCTTTTTGGTTTGCACTAATGAGTTGAATCAGATTAATAGCTCCCGAAAATCTTGCTGCATGATAATTGCCAGAAGACCAACTGAAATTGATACAAGGAATGTCTTGTCCTAAAGATTGTTCAAATAAGTCTACATAATCTGGATGAAAATAGCTTTGATCGTTTAGCCATTTTGACCAAAATGCTTGATTGAAGCCCTTTAGCTTATTGGATAATCTGTTGGCAATGAATTTGGGAAATAGATTTTCTAATATTGGGGTAAGCCCAAAAGGATCTTTGCCCACAAATGTTCCATGTGAGAAAATCACCATACCTACCTTATTTTTTTTCAAAACCTGCCCATAAGCTTGCATTTTTTCCTTCCATTCAGAAGACTGTGCTTCAAGGCTTGGATCTTCTTCATTGAAAGCAACGATTTGATCAAAAGTATGATGTAATACTTCTGTATTGGGTTTGGGGGCTAATTTACGAGTCAATCGATAGTACAGGGAGATACTTGCAATGACTAGGATAATTATACCTACAATTACATAAAACATATCTAAATATATTGAAGTTGTTTAAAAATTATCTTTATCGCATCAAATCCATTGGTTTTGCCCACTTTCTCACCTTTTTTTTCGCTGGTAGCGCTGCTATCAACTCAAAAAAGAGGTTTAAATTGAACAAAATCCTCTGAATTCCTGCATTAAATCTAATTCTTAAACAACTTCATTTTGTGAAAATTACATGATACTGTTATAGTTTGTAAAAATAGAAATCATTATGCTTATATACAAACTATAGTTTGTACAAAGACTCCATGAAACTAAGCCCGAAGGGTTCAGTTATGCTAATTCATTCCCTCGCCATCAAATTTTTATCATTCAAAAGCTTATAGTACCAACAACTTAGTATTGTTTTTTAAAGCTCAGGATAAGCCTATAAATACTCCTTAAATAAGTACTCATTTGCTACGAAAGCAGTATCTTTGCACATCTTAAATTGACATAAACCTAGTTCAAGATTTTTAATCTAAAAAAATCTATGAACGATAATTATAATATCATGACCAATAAAGAAATTGCAAAACAATTTCAACTCCTAGCACAACTCATGGAGTTACACGGAGAGAATAGTTACAAGATACGTTCATACAGCAATGCTTACAGAAATCTACGTAGTGCTGATAAAGAATTGCAAGATTTGAGCACCTTGCAACTCAAAGAAATCAAAGGCGTGGGGGATGCCATTGCAGGAAAGATAAAAGAATTGACAGATAATGGTAAGATGCGTATTCTAGAAGAATTCAAAAGCAAAACGCCTAAGGGAATTGTAGAACTATTGGGTATAAAAGGACTTGGTATCAAAAAGTTGAAAATGCTTTGGGACGATCTGGGTATAGAAACGCCTGGAGAATTGCAATATGCTTGCCATGAGAATAGATTGATTGAACTCAAAGGTTTTGGTAAAAAAACGCAAGAAAATATTCAAAAACAATTGACCTTTTTCTTCTCCAACCGAGATAAGTTTCGCTACGCAAGTTTAGAAACAGCAGCAGAAGATTTGGTTCTAGATATTCAAGATTGTTTGGGTATTGAACAAGTGGTACTTACGGGTGCTATGCGTCGCCTAATGCCAATTGTGGAGCAGATTGATATTTTGATTGGTTCTAAAGACATTGAGGCACTTTGGCAAGATGATATATTGACCTTGGATCGTCAAGAATATGATGTTTATCATGCCAAAACTACTGAAGACAATTTCCCTGTTCGACTATTTACTTGTACGGCTGACTTGTTTGGTTATGCCTTGCTAGAAACCACTGGTAATGCGGTTTTCGTTCAAGATTTAATGAAAAATTATTTACCCCCTTCCCTATTGGATAATGCACCTGAGAGTTTAAAAGGTTTGAACGAAAGTCAGCTTTTCGAAAAAGCTCAGTTGCCTTATATCCCAGCAGAGCGACGTGATACGGTTGGTATTTTAGAAAAAGCTAAAAATGGCCAACTCAAGGATGCTATTCAGCAAAAGGATTTTCAAGGTGTCTTGCACTTACACTCCAACTGGAGTGATGGTAGCTCTAGCATAGAGGCTTTGGCTAAGGAGGCGATGAATTTAGGCTATACATATATGGGAATTACAGATCACTCTAAATCGGCTTTTTATGCTGGTGGACTCAAAGAAGATCGTGTCTTAGCTCAACACCAAGAAATTGATGCGCTCAATCAAAAACTCGCTCCTTTCAAAATTTTTAAGGGTATTGAATCAGATATTTTGTATGATGGTAGTTTGGATTATGCCCCAGAAATTTTAGCTCAGTTTGATTTTATTATTGCTTCTGTTCATGCACACTTAAAAATGGATGAAGAAAAAGCAACTAGTCGTTTATTAACAGCTATTGCCAATCCTTATACGACTATTTTGGGTCACCCTACAGGACGCTTATTACTTAGTAGAGAAGGTTATCCCATTGATCATAAGAAAATTATTGATGCCTGTGCTTGGCATGGAGTGTGCATAGAGTTAAATGCAAATCCACATCGTTTAGACATTGATTATCAGTGGATAGAATATTGTATGAAAAAGGGAGTTAAGATAGCTATCAATCCTGATGCTCACCATCCTGACGGGCTAAAAGATGTACGTTATGGTGTAAATGTTGCCCAAAAAGCAGGTCTAGAGGCTGAATATTGTTTGAATTTATTGACTGTTGACGATTTTGCGTCTCTAATTAGTAACAAAACTCAAAAATGGAACATAGAAAAGTAGCTAATTGGTAGAAAGTGCTTCTAAAATTAGCTCACTACACAATCATCTTATGACATTTAGAACAGTACACACCTGTGACATCTTGATTTTAAGGTATCTAGATATAGTGTCTATATCGATTATAACACGAAATTTTATACTTTTCTGTGAATCATGAAGTACTCAGTGAAACTGATCCTTCACGAATTATTGATAAAACAAAGACCACAAATAGATATGTAAATAGTCCAAATGTTCTCGTAGTTATCTTTAGCACACTTTAAGCTTACTTTTAGCTTCGCTGAGCCTTTCAGGGTTAACTATGTTGAGTGAGCCTTTCAGGCTTGGCTTCGCAGAGCCTCACTACAGCCCACTACAACTGTGTTCTGTTCATTAAAGTTAACTAAAATTATTCTATACTCATTCTACGATTATTTTTATCTAATTGATTACAAAACCACTATTTATTCGTACATTATAGTCAGTTAATGAGTTGAGTACTCTATTGATTTACATCCAAAATCGATAAACGAAAAAGTCCATGCAATAAGCACCCATAACTTTTGATTTTTGGTAAGCTCCAAAGGACTTAATAAAGCTAATTTTTAAACAACTTAAGACTATGACAAAAGACTAAGAAAATGCAAAAAATCCTTCATTTATGTTGTGTATATAGTATAATCATGCTCTTTATAACTGCTTGTTCATCTCGTAGTGATACAAGCTTAGTTGTCCCCGAACAAAAAAAGCCTCAGTCTCCCTCGGAGAATACGATCCGGGGAGAGCTAACAAATATTAAGGCTTATGGTCGTTTTATGATCCAATGCGAAAACGAACGTTACGAAATGGATAATGTGATCTTTGCCCCCATGAACTACTCCTTAGGTTGGGGCGAAGAAGATTTCAAGTACTCTACTACAATTACAGCTATCGATAAAAAGTCTCCTGACGAATTTGATATTCATTTCTTCTCTCAACACCAAGATTTTAGAACCTTATCTCCTGGCGAATATACTGTCAATCCTTTGGAAATGTATGACAATGATTTATACATTGGTATCAAATTTTCTCCCAAATCTAATATCTATTACCAAATGAATAGTGGAATTGTGTGGTTGAAACAAGTAGAACATATCCATCACGGACTGCAGCTTGTAGGCTCTTTTTCTGGAACAGCCAAGAAATACGATTTGGATAAAAGAAAGTTGGTAGGAATAGAAAGCTTCTCTGGAAATTTTGAGTTTGTTGCCAAAGATGAAGCGTTTCATACTTTATGTTATCCGAAACAGCCTGAGTTTTAGTACTTTTTGAGAAGCTTAACAAAATCTTTTTGAGCTTTTTCACAAAATGATTTATTTTTGGGCAACTAAAGCAACTTCTTTCATAGAAATTGTTGTTATAGATGCGAAAAACAACGAAGTTTTTTAAGGATAGATGGTGAAACGATAGATAAGTCACTGTTAATCAAAATAAAGCTACTTTTATATCTTATATATAGAGCTACAATTATTAGATTTCGATAAGAGTATGTCTAAATTTATTCTAAAATGTAATATGAAAGCTCTTTTTAGCTTCGTTAGACTCTGCGAGGTTTGCGTCAATCACTGTGGTGGTAGCAGAGCTGACCACTAGTCGGCTTCGCCTCTGACCGCTTCGCGGCTATTCACTTAAAAATGAGTCTTGTGTAGGCTAAAAGGCTCAACGAAGTTAAAATAGTACTCAGATTAACAAATACACTAATTTCAGACATACTCTAACTTATGTAGCGTTGACATAGCTACTTTCAAAAAACTTCAATAAATTATTTGTCTAAAACAAAAAAAAACATGCAAAAAAAAACGAATCTTATCTTAACTTTCACACTTATGATTTGCTTAGGACTTTGGAGTTGTGGAGGTGGTGTAAGTGCGGACGATTTAGATGCAGCGAGATCAAGTGTTAGTCAACAAGATCCTAACAATGATGCTCAAACTAATTTGTCTGCAGCTAATAATGGAAATAATGCTACGGTAATCAAACCAAATGCCAACCAAACTACTGATGCAAAGGTTAGTGCATTTGACAAGAAAACTCCAGAAGCACCAAAAGTAGACCCTGATAAGGTAACTCAAATGGCTTTTCAAGAAACATCCTTTGATTTTGGAGCTGTTCAGGAAGGCGAAAAGGTAAACCATACCTTCAAATTCAAAAACACTGGAGATAAGCCTCTTATCATTAGCGATGCTCGTGGTAGTTGTGGTTGTACTGTTCCTCAGTGGCCAAAAGAGCCTATTCCTCCAGGAGAAGAAGGAAAAATTAAGGTTGAGTTTAACTCAAAAGGTAAGAGTGGTAAGCAAACTAAGTTTGTTACTTTAACAGCTAATACTGATCCTGCTCAGACAAAATTGTCTGTTAGTAGTGAGGTAATCAAATTAAAGGAGTAAGATATCAAATCTCCTAAATATCGAAAGGGACTGTCTAAGAAGATGTATATTGAAATGCTAATTGTTTTTTGTTTTTTGAACATACATCTTTTTAAATAGTTCCTTTTTTATTTTTCCAGTTTTTAAGTAATTTATGAGAGCAACAACTTGACTATATTCTTGAGATATAATATATAATCTTCCCCGAAAATAATGCATGGTTCTAGTTCCATAAATCTATTTAATTTCAAGAGCTCATTGAACATAACAAAAAACAAAATGATGAAACAAATTAGTCTTTTCTTTTTCTTCTTCTTCTATTGGGGAAGTTGGATGATAGCACAAGCTCCAAGAACCGATGCTATCTTAGTTGGTGAATTATCCAATTATTATGATTTACGCCATACACAGGATACCAAAAATAATCCTGCACTTGAGACCACTTGGCGACATGATCTAATGAAATTATTACAACCCGATCCTGATGCACCTTCTTTTGTTTCTATTTATCACACCCTTTTAGATAATTTGGAGAAAATGGAGGTTTATTCAGATAAAGCCCTCAAAAATAAATTAGATCAAAAAGCTATTCAAAGCTTACTCACTCAAAAAATTAAAACTTATAGAAATCCCAAAGGAGATTTGGTAAATATAGAACCTACTCCTATCAATGGAGATCATATTCATGCCGTGGAAGTGATCCACGAGCTCTATTATCTACCTACAGAAATGATTTATTACCCTAAACCTAAAGCCATTGGTTTGCTCAAATCTACTTGGGATGAGATGGGGAATTTTGATGTTTATAAAGATCCGATTTGTTGGGTTAAAGTTCATGCTACTGAGAAGAATATTGATATTAACCCTATGGAAATAACTTGGGGGATCCATTCAAGAAGAAGCATCAAGATATTAGAGAACCATCCTAATCGTTCGAAATTTGAAGAAACAATGATAAAAATGATCAAGGATACGAGAACCAACGCCAAAAACATATTGATTTTTACTTCTTTTTGCCAAAGTCCTTCCACTTGTCAACCATTGAATGAGAAGGAAATAAGCGAGTTATTTATGGTTATTGACTCCATTAATACTTTTGAATTTGAAGGCTCTGAGATAGTAGAAAAAACTAAGGTATTGAAAACCTACCATGAAGATAAAATCGAAAATTTTCAATCCTTGTATATCAAAGAATATTGGATATGGAACGATAAAGAAAAACAGTTACAAATTCAGTATTTAGGAATGAGTACAGAACGTCAGAACTATGCTTCTGGTGATATTTTCTTGAATGTAATGAGAAGTTACTATCGTCCTATCCAGCCTAATCGTTAAATCCTCTTTCTTATCAATTAAAAATAACAAGTATGACAATCCAAAATATCATTCTAAGTTGTATTCTCTTGGTAATGGGGACTTCAACAATTGCACAATCATTAAAAGAAATCAAAAAAAATAAAGATATTATCTGGGCAGCAGAACAAGAAACTAATTATCTATTTATTGACATAGATATAACATCTAGTGCTGCAGCTTATATCACCGAAAAACGACTAAAACGAGAGTTGGAATTAACCAATAATCAAGTTAAAATATTAAAAAGTGTAGTTGCTGAATCTCAGAAAAGTTACCCTGCTGATAATTCAGAATTACTTCATAGAAAACTTCATGCAGAGTTATACAATAAAGATGGAATTAAACTCTACAAGACAAACAAATTAGAGACTACCTATACTTCAAGAGAACTAAAAGATATCCTGTATGATACAGATACTATAATCACCTTTGATCCTACAAATTATGACGAAATTGTCAAATTGGTAGAGAATATAAAAAATCCTAATGATTTGAGAACCTTCAAGATCAAAGAAATCATCTATTATGATAATAGTAAAATGGAATTTAGAATAGTTCCTCAAGCTATTGGCATTAATGAGTTTTTATATAATGGGAATGGAAAATCTACAGGAAAAATAAAAACTGTGATTTGGCTACCTATCAATGTGGTGAATAAAGCTCTAGATTATAGCAATCAAAAAGAACTCTCTTGGGCGAGAAGAACTTACCAAAATCGTGTATTTTCTGAGATTAGCAATCAAAAAATTATCAAAGGAAATCAATCGCAAAAAGAAATTACAACATTGATGTTGAATGATATATCTAAGAAGTATAAAAAAGTACATCTAGGTGATCCTAAAAATCGTGATGGTGCAACTCCTTTGACAGATCCTTCCATTGTAAAGCAAAAAATAGATGCTGGTGAATGGAATACGGAACAATTATCAGGTGTTCAGTTCATACAAGATTGGTACTGGAATAATACTACTAAACAATTATCTGTTCGCTATGTGGGTTTTGCTCCATTTGATCAACAACAAGAAAATCAATACAATACTTGGTTTATAAGGAGATAGCCACAATTAATTTTTATTTAACCCCGAATGGCTCTTACTAATTGATAATCAGTATTTTACAAAATCTAATCAATTTTAAATATCCTTTTAATTATCAATTAGTTACGAAAAATCTACAAACTATTGAAGACAAGAGACAAATTAAATAACTTTTGTGCCTCTTGGCGCGAGCCTACACAAGATGAGGTAAAATAAAATCCTTGATACTGCTCTATAACACCCCTACACAAAAATAGCTCGATGTCAGTAGGCATCGAGCTATCTCAAAATAATATGGTAAAACTTAGTCGTTTCTAATAATATCTATAGCGACGAACTTGCGCAGCATATTTTGCCAAACGCAATACCTGACGTGTATATCCATATTCATTATCATACCATACATAAACCGTGATGGTTTTTCCGTCTTCAGAAACCTTAGTCACAGGCGCATCATAAATAGAAGATGCTGGCGAACCGATAATATCGGAAGAAACAAGTTCTTTGGAGGTAGAGTACTGAATCTGTTCTACCAAATCTCCAAACAACGCTGCGTTACGCATCATTTCATTCAAACTCTCCACACTTGCTGCCTTTTCTACATTAAGCGTCATTACAGCCAAAGAACCATCTGGAGTAGGTACACGAATAGCAGATCCCGTCAGTTTACCCTCTAGTTCAGGAATTACCTTACTCACTGCTGTAGCAGCTCCTGTAGATGTAATTACCATATTTAGAGCAGCAGCACGTCCTCGACGTTCTTTTTTGTGGTAATTATCTAACAAGTTTTGAGAACTTGTATAGGCATGAATAGATTCTACATGGCCATTCACAATACCCAAATTATCATTAATTACCTTCAAAACAGGTGCAATAGCATTGGTTGTACAAGATGCTGCACAGAAAACAGAATCTTCATTAAAATCTAAATCCTTCTGATTGATTCCATGTACAATATTCTTGATTCCCTTACCTGGTGCGGTAAACAATACTTGCTTGATACCCAGTCTTAAATGACGGCTCAAGCCCTTCTTATCTCTCCATGCTCCTGTAGTATCAATCACCATTCCATCCTTGATCCCGTGTTCTGTATAATCAATATCCTCTGGAGAAGAAGCAAAGATCACTTCAATCTTACAGCTGTTCACCACTAAATAATAAGCACCATTATCTTCTTCGACTTGTACAATCCCCCATAATTTACCGTGAATTGAGTCTTTTCTCAATAAAGAAGCTCTCTTTTGTAAATCCTCTAATGCACTACCTGCCTTCTTAGGTCTCACCACAATTGCCTTTAGACGCAACTGTTCACCACGTCCCATCATAACTGTTAGCTCACGCACAGCTAAACGACCAATACGACCAAAACCATAAACCACAACATCTTTAGGTTGAATAGTCTTAATATTGACCGCCTCTTCTCCCACAAAATCCTTCAACTCACTACGTACAAAAGCTTCTAGGTTTTGCTCACCTTCTTGATCCAAAAACTTTGCAGCTAATTTACCAATATCAATACGCGCAGGTGCAAAACCTTCGATATTTGCAATAGTTTGAGCAATAGTCAAGCTCATGCCCACAGTGATTGGCTTATTAACATAGTTTTTAGCATATAAATGATCGTTAAGTACCTCTGTTGGACGAGCATTGTAGATATTTCTACGGAATAAAATTAGCTCTACAGAAGCATCAAAACGCAAGTCTCCCACTACCTTTAATAGCTTTAACGCATTTTTTTCTTGCTCTCGCCAGTCGCTTAAGTGCGTCTCAAATTGATTGTTTAAAACCTTTACATCCATTGAATTAACAGTTAAAAGTTAATTTAAAATATTGTTTAGTAGATAACTACTGAATTTTGTGCTGCAAAGATAATAAAAAAAAGTCGTCTCTTACTTTAGTAAAGAAATAACTAGTAGACCTTCTGAGTCTTTTTGTACGTTTTAGAGCATATTTTTCAAAAAACACGCACTTAAGTAAGTAGGTGGACACAATTAATTTATAGTTAACCCCGAAGTGCTCTGCGAAGCAAACCTCCTTACAAAAAGGCTGCTTGAATTATCCCATAACTAATTATGTCCACCTACTTACTTAGTTTGTTATACTTGATAATAATTCCTGTAGATTGCCAACTAACTGTTCTATCTCTTCATAGCCTTTATTAAGTTCCTCCTTGGCTGCCTTCAGCTCTCTAGCTACTTTAATTTTTGCCATCAAACGTCTTATTTTTTCCTTGGCCTGTTCGTAAGTCTGAATTCGTTTGGGTATTGCGGTTTCTTGCCAATCCTGATAATGAGCCTTGGCTTTTTGAGGCATATTCGCATAGACTTGGCTCATTTGTTTCAGCTCAGTAATTAGGTAATCACAGGCTTCTATTTCTGCTTTTCCTGCCGTTCTATCCTTCAGTTTAGACTTAAGAGCCTCATTAGTGGTTCCTACTTTTGCTTTATAATTCGCCATATGAAGCTTATAGGTATTGAGCATTTCAATACCTTTTTCTACCTGATTAATTTCCTCCTCAGAGGCTAATAGGTCTTGTCGTTTGACCTTTCTCTTTCGAGCCAAACGGATAGCAGCAAAGCCTAATTTAGGTAATAATGTTTTGGTAGATTTACGAATTACAGCAGGTTTGATATTTCCTCTAGCAGGAATAAGTTGTAAGACAGGTTCTCCTTCTTCCATTTCTACATAACATTGTCCTAACATCGCATTTTTCTTATCAGTTTTGCATTCCGTTTTTGCATGTTTCTTCCAGTCAGGATTTTGTTTTCCTAGTACCAACAAAATGATAGGCTGTCCTGCTTCATCTTGATGATTAGATTTTATAAAGAAATGAGTAGGGTTCTCTTCTCCTAGATGTTCGACTTGTAGTTTTTTGAATGTACTTTTATATATTTTGATTAAATCACTCTTTTTGATGGATTTATAGTCAATTTTTAATTTTGGATGGATTTTCATAGCATATTTAAAATTTTTATGTAAAAAATACTTGAAATAGAATTTGAGTATTCAAGTGAATATACAACTTTTTTTGAGAAAAAAAAAGAGCTATTTTTAATTTGAGTATAAACCCAAACAAAAATATTCCTCTGCTATACAATCATTTACATTCTACTATTTAAATGTTCACTTATCATAACTAAATAGGAGTATTTCAATATTACTTTAGTCTATACCTTCAGTTTTAATACTTATATCTTATCTATTTTTAGGAAACTTCTATCTATCCTTTTTTGATCCAAACATCTTACTTAAATTTGTAAAAACTGAAAGATCCCATAAGAACAATGAATATAACTACGACTACTATTGAATCGTTATCAATCTAAATTTTGATAAAGACCTATATACAAAACTAATAACAAAGCATATTATACATAAAATTCTAGTTATTAAAACGAACAATATTTTGCGGTCTGTTTTAATGATTTTTATTTCATGAGCTAATTAATTCCCTAACTGAAAAATTCATTTTATGAAATTTTTACACTACACAATTAGTATACTATTCACAGTATGTCTATCTACTATTTCTTATGCACAAGGTATAAGCATTAATGATGACAACAGCAATCCCGACGGTTCAGCAATGTTAGATGTCAAATCTACAACCAAGGGTATGCTCGTCCCTAGAATGACCTCTGCTCAACGAGCAAGTATTACCACACCAGCCACAGGGCTTCTCGTTTTTGACAATACAACCAATACTTTTTGGTTTTACAACGGCACTCTTTGGATTGAGTTGCTGGCAGGAATAGACAGCGACAATCAAAACCTCTCTTTATCTGGAAATACACTCAGTATTGCAGGAGGAAACAGTGTCAACCTTTCTGGATTTACCAACACAGACAACCAAGATTTAGAATTATTAGGAAATACCTTGAGTTTAACTAATGATGGTACTACTGTTGACCTAAGTCCATACTTAGATAACACCGA
>JAKVCT010000509.1 GCA_022448995.1 Saprospiraceae bacterium | reverse complement strand
TAGATCTTTTGTGCTACTTTTAAAGCAATTGTTAAAAGTAGCTTAAGAAGAGATTTTCTTAATACTGAACCTTCCTACCTAAATATTCTCTGTCAATCTCTGTGCACTAACTTCTCTCAAACTCCAGAGTTTATTTTCTTAGTTTTAATACATATTGAGTCAAAGACTTGATCTGTTCATCCTTCAATATCCCCTCATAAGCCATCATCACTTTATTATTACTTCCCTTTCGAATACGGTGTTCAACTTCAGCCTCTGTCAGAATAGAAATGCTCAGATCTTTTGCACCCGATGACATTAATTTTCCATCTGGGCCATGGCAACTCATACAGTACTTTGTGTAAACTACTCGAGTTGGATCTTTGACCATCTCTTCGGTTGTTGCTCCTCCACAAGCTACGAGAATCAACAGCATTAAACTCACACAATAGTACTTTAGCATCCTATTTTTCTATTTTTTGATATGAATTCAGAATACCTTTGATCAAAGAAGAACTAAACCCACGATGTTCCATTTCGTTCAATCCAGATATTGTACAACCCTTAGGAGTAGTTACCTTATCAATCTCCTCTTCTGGATGTTTACCTCCCTTAATTAGTAATTCCGCAGCTCCTTTGACGGTTTGGGTAGCAATGGTACTCGCTATTTCTGCACCAAAACCAATTTCAATTCCACCTTGCATCATCGCTCGGATAAAACGTAATACATAAGCAATCCCACAGGCTCCCAAAACGGTTGCTGCTTCCATCAGTTCTTCCTGAATTTCAACAGCTTGCCCCAAATTATTAAATAAATCTACAATTTTTTGGCGTTCTGTTTCATTTGCATTCTTAGCACAAATACAAGTAATAGATTCTCGAATAGCAATAGCTGTATTTGGCATAGCTCTGAAAACAGACAATTCTTTCTGTGCAGCACTTAGTATTTGTTCTGTAGTAATTCCTGTAGCTACCGAAACAATAATATGCTCAGGAGTCAGTGCCAAACGAATACCATCTAAAACATCCAAAATCTTATAAGGTTTTACTGCAAGAATAATTATCTGACTACACTGAACAGCCTCTAAATTATTATTGGATACTTTGACACCTTCTTCCTTCAAGGCATTCAAACGCTCTACTCGGTTTCTTGTTACATACAACTGCTCAGCTGTACATGACTTACTTTCTAACAAGCCCCAAGCAATCGCTTGTCCTAAATTTCCTCCTCCTAAAATGGCTATTTTTTGCATAATATTTAGCTAAAATTTTGTGGTTGAGTTGAGAATGCTGCAAAGATAAAAAGTATGTAAAACAGATAGGCTTTTTCCAGTTTTTTTTACTAGATTTATTAATCTATCAATAGTTTGTAGGTTTTTCGTAACTAATTGATAATCAAAAGGATGTATAAAATTAATTGAATTTCACAAAATCCTGATTATCAAACAGTAAGAAAAAAATATTTTTCAATTTTTGACTAAAAATTAAAAAATCAACGAACTATCAAATCTATAATATAAATTTTTTATTGTTTTGATGAAGTATTTGGTGAAGGGCTCGAGCCCTTCGCTGAGCCCCTGCTGTAGCTCTGTTTTTGATCTTACATCGGTATATAAAAAATATCAAATTGCAGCGGCATATTTTAATGCGCCGTCATAAAATATCAATTTACTACATCAAAGATCGTTTTTAAGCAAGTTCACCAATTAAAACCATATCTTGTACCAAGATTCTTCTAATTTTGAGGGAATTAAAATTCTTGAACATTAGCTCATGCAATACTCTAACTTTCATAAAACATTCTTGATACTCTTTATGAGTGTATCTTTTCTCATCCTTTTGGAATGGATTCATCCTTATGTTCCCTTTCTAAACCAAACAGAACCCCCTCATTTTTGGACAGCATACAGTGATAAACTTGATCTAGTAGACAGCTCCAATAATGCTATGAGTATTATGGATACCATTGGTTTGAGTGCAGCTATGCAAACTACCCCCTCTTCTCGTTCGGAGGATACTCTCGATAACCCATTATGGATCATACCAAAAGATAGTATAGATAACTATGTAAACAAAGATATCTTGGCAAGCTATGAAGGTAAAAACTTCTTGGAGCCTTTTTTTCAAGCCTTAGTCGCACTCAAAAAGAAAAAGAAGAAGAAAGTACGAATAGCTTATTTTGGAGATTCAACCACACAGGGAGATCTCTGTGTTGGCAACCTCAGAGATACCTTGCAACGTATGTTTGGGGGGCGAGGTGTGGGATTTGTCCCCTTGATTACAAAAGGAACAGGAACTAGAACTACCCTGAAACATAGCTACCCAAAGAAAACTTGGGAACGAAA
>JAKVCT010000508.1 GCA_022448995.1 Saprospiraceae bacterium | reverse complement strand
GCGGCTATCCCTACGTTTAGCTTCGCTGAGCCCTTCGGGGTTTTCGCCTCGTTCAGCATCAAAAAATCTTGTGAATTTACTTCGTAGAGCCCTTCGGGGTTATTATAAAATTAATTACGTCCACCTACTTATATGATTAAAATTCTATATAACTAATAAAGTTTAAGTCAAGTCTGAATGTCAAGTTTATAAGCCCTGAATGGGCATTACACGTCAACCTAAGGAGTTATAGCCTTAGGCAATACCATGCGCAGTCAAACGATATTTAACACGCAAGATTTGTTTCACTTCATCCAAACCAACCTTATAAGGCGGATAGAATTGAGCATTATCTGAAATTAAGCGCAAAGCCTCAAGGTTTCCATTATCACGTACTTCCTGAATACGTTTTGCTACAATATCATCGCGCACAATTACATAAATAGCATTATTTTTGATGCGCACATCATTACCTTCTCTAGCCAAAGGTTCACAAATCACGATATCACCATCAGTAATATTGGGTAACATACTATCCCCACTAATCTCAAAGGCTATCAAATCTCCCTCTAGACCAGGTACAGAGAAGCGCTTGAACTGATCCATATAATCTGTAAAGGTCGGGTTTTCAACGCCAACGGCATAACCTGCCATCGCTTTTTGCGGGACTAATGTTATATTATTACGTCCTTCCATAATTTTTTCTGTAATGGAAAGTGTTGGAACAGGACTTGCTTCATCGGCAAACATTTGTGAAGAAGCACCAAATAGATAATTTGCATTAATTCCGTAAATTTCTACCAGTTTATTTGTTTGGTCTAAGGTGATATTACGTTTGCCTTTAAGAATGCTATTGATAACGTGATTATAAGTTCCTAATTGGCTAGCAATATCTGATTTACTCTTGACTTTGCCCTCTAGAGAGAGACGCTCAAAAATTGCTTTAAACCGCTGATTAACCGTATTGTCAGAGAAGTCAGACATAGATAAAAGTGTTTTAAAAATTATAGGTTGTTTTTCTTTTAATACAAACTGTTTTTAAATATAACTACTTATAAACTAAATAATTACGTTCCTAACTAATATATATAAAACCATAAGTTTTTGCAAAAAAATGGTTGTCTTTTGACCAAAAAAATATAAAAACCATGAATTTCTTCACTATTATCTCTCGAAACTGCATTTTTTTGTTCTGTTTTAACTTTCTGATACTCATTTCTTGTTCTAATACAGATCCAAATTCATCAGTTTTGCACAAAATAGGTGAACAAATACGTGCAGCTCGGATTGAAAAAGGTATCTCTCAAGAAGAACTCGCTAATGCTATAGAGATGACTCAAAGTTCTTTGAGTTTGATAGAAGATGGTTTAGCAACACCTGTTCAGGAGAAATTAGTTGCCATAGAAACTTATTTAGGAGTACGTTTTGAATATAAAGAAGAATAAATTTTATTCTTTTAGGGAACTTTTTGTCAACTGTTCGATGTTTTGAGACGATGGTTTTAATTCAACTTAAAATCATGGTATTCTATTCACTTAAGTAATTTCTGTATAACAGGAAGTTAGAAATTACTTATAAAATATAAAAACCATGAAAATCGTTGCCATATCAGACACACACGGCTTACACCACCAAATAAAAATTCCAGAAGGAGACCTACTCATACACACAGGAGATGTATCAGATAGAGGAGAACCTGCAGAAATTGAAGATTTTTTAGAATGGTTTAGTAGCCAACCACATCAATATAAAGTTTTCATTGCAGGAAATCACGACTTTTATTTTGAGAAATATTCTCCAGAAGTGATCACAGCCAAAATCCCCAATAATATCACATATCTATATGAGTCTGGTTGTACAATTGAAGGGATTAAGATTTGGGGTTCACCCTTCTCTCCAATCCCATATAGACGTTGGGCGTTTAATCGAGAACGAGGTGCTGATATTCAGCCACATTGGGATAAAATTCCAGAGAATCTAGATATTTTATTAGTACATGGACCAGCCTACGGTATTTTGGACAAAACAACTAGAGATCAACATGTAGGATGTGAGAATCTCAAGGAAACATTGAAAATTAAGCAACCTAAGTTATTTATCTTTGGACATATTCATGAGGCAAGAGGAGAAGCTTTTTTTGAAGATATTCATTGTATTAATGCAAGTTCTGTTGATCGTTACAGAAAACAACTATTTGAGCCTTTTGTCTTTGAGTTTTAGAATATGAAGTTGTTTAACTGCGAGAAGATTTGGAGGGAGAATTGAAAGGATATCGAGTAGGAGGTCTTTGATTAGTTCAAAGACCGTCCCCTCACACCACCAAGCGTACCGGTCAGTACTTGGCGGTT
>JAKVCT010000507.1 GCA_022448995.1 Saprospiraceae bacterium | reverse complement strand
AAATAACTATTACCAGGTCTTGCATTTTTGATAACAAATAGTATTTTGTCTCTAAACTTTCCGCCTTTTCCTTGTAATTCTACAGGATCTGCTCTTTTAGATACATAAACTAACTTGTAAGAAGTGATGCTGCATTTTGCATCAAAATCAAAATTATCCAACCGAGCATATATTCCTAATTGCGCTCTCATCGCACCAGATTTGACCAAACCGTCACTTTTACCAAGGATAAGCACAGCAGTAGGATCTGGAATCTTTTTCACTCGAAACTCCTTAGTCACACTTTTGCCTGTCTTAGTATTTTTCACAATAATCTCAGCAATTCCAGGACTATTAACCAACACAGTGTATCTGTTATCACTTTCTCGTATTATAGTTGCATTTCGGGCTTCTACATCAATATCTTCTAGTTTTACTCCTGTAGCACCTATAGTTATGGGGTTCTTCACACCAGTATAGAAAACATTCATTTTAAGTAATTCTACTGAAAAATAAGGATTAGGAGGAGGCAAGTCTTCCTTTATCATTGAATTAGATTCAGCTATTAGCTTGATTAGACTAGATGAAGAATTAGGTACTGTAAAAATAATATCTGAAAGTGCTTTCCCCAGGCTCGCTCCAAATAGTATGATTATACCAAAAGATAATACTCGATACATATTCATTTTGGTGGTTTTTATAGGATATGAAAAATCATTGAAGAAATAGAAGGATTTGAAGTGCCTCCTGAATTGGAACAATCTGCTTGGATCTCTATAAATGAAAATATATCTCCTGGAGCAGCTTTCTTTATGGCTTCTAGCACCTTACCTTCAAATTTTCCACTAGTGCTATGTAGTTCGACTGGATCACACTTTTTTCGCGTCCAATACATGGTAAACCCTGTTACTTGGCAAAGTCCATTCGAGGTTTGAACTAAGATATCTGATTGTCGAATCATTTCAACAGCCTTAATCTCTCCGGTAGATTGACGATTGGAAAGCATAGGAGTTGCCAAATTTGTATTTTGAGCAAATCCATGTTCTACAGTTATCCAAAAAAGTAATCCAAACATTAATAAGATCTGTTTCATATCTTTGGTTTATAATTTAATTATTGAACTGTAATAGTTAGGGTTGAGACAGGTACATTGCCACCATTGGTAAGTGTAGGACAGCTTATCTTGATCTCTGTAAAAGTAAAAACATCTCCTTCTTTAGCCTGTTTTACGTAGATTAAAGCCTTTTCACTAAATCGCGCCCCTATATTTTCTACCTTAACTGCATCTCCTCCTTTGGGAGTATAGTACATTGTAAATTTTCTAATACTGCAATAATCATCAGAGTCCATTGCTCTGCTATGTTTCAACATAAGTCCTAATTGAGCAGTCATTATTCCTGACTTAATTGTCCCATTACTACCAACAAATCCTGAAGCAAGGCAGGCTCTAACTGCTGAGTTTTGTGCGAAAGAGTTTCCTATGAATGCAAAGAAGAATAGTCCGAATATTAATGCTAGTTTTTTCATCATTAGATAAGTATTAAGTAAGTGAACATAATTACTTATGGTAGGAATTATTGAATTTCGTATCACATCTGAATAATACCAAATCGTAGTTAGGTTACACCTCAAAACAAAAAAAATCCATTCTACAGTTAAGCAAAATGGATTTTAATTCTATTCAGATATTATAATTTATCGAACTGTTATTTTTATATTATTGCTCGCTTTGATTCCTGATGTTATTCCTGGTGCTCCTACCTTAATTTTGGTAAAAGTATATTCATCACCTGGCTGAGCTTTATCTAAAGCTCCTCGAGCGTAATCAACAAACTCATTCCCTGTACATTCAACGATTGGAATAGCTTCATCTTGCCCTACAGGTTTGTAATATAAGTTATACGATCTGACTGTACATGCTCTTGGAAAATCTCCCATATCTACTGTAAATCCCGTTAGTGCTCTTACTTCAGCAGCGGTCAAAGTTCCTTCTGAAATACCATTTGAGAGACTAACTTTGGGCTGAGGGGTAAATCTTTCTGTGGAGTTGGAACTGTTCTGAGCAAAAATGTTTCCTACACTGAGGCTAAATAGTAAGCCAAATATGATTACTATGTTTTTCATAATTTACTTGATTATTGATAAGAGTGTCTAAAAAAGTAAGTTGAAGGACAAAAATAAATTGAGCAGTTTTTACTTTGGGGACAGCTCTATCGTGATTATGGAAAATTGAGGATATCCTAGTTTATGGTTAGAATAGTGACTACAATTTAACTAAATTAGTTAATCTAACAAAGTCGTCTTTCTTTAAAACTATGAAATATTCAAACTAAATGCTTTGATGTCAATCTTAATACTAT
>JAKVCT010000506.1 GCA_022448995.1 Saprospiraceae bacterium | reverse complement strand
CTTGCTGCTGTAGATGTAGCAGAACCTACTCGTTTTTCGCCAGCCACACAACCTACTTGAGGATCTTTGAAGGGTTTTAATATATTAATTAAAGCATCTTTATCCAAGAACGTATTAGCATCCGTAAAAACAACCATATCCGTAGTAACTAAAGGCATAATTCGGTTGATAGCAGCAGTCTTACCCGCTCTTTGAGGCCTATGAAATACCTTAAAATCTGAATGTTCTTTTAAGAATAGCTCTGAGCCATCTGTAGAACCATCGGTGATAAACCAGATTTCTAACAGTTCGGTTGGGTAATTCAATGCCTGACAGTTAGTGATCTTATCGACCAGAATATCTATTTCGTTATAAGCGGCAATTATTAGTGTAATAGATGGTGTTTTTTTGAAAGTAGTTATCTCCCTTGAAGGCAAAAGCCATGTTTTTAGCTTGACTAATAACCAAAGAAGTAAACCATATCCTAAGAAGGTGTAAATTACAATTCCACCTAAAATCCAGAAAAGGTATTCAGACCAGATCATAATTAATTATGTTTTATAGATGTTGAAGAATGCAGTTAGCACTATTTTCCCAGGTGTGTGTGCGGGCAAAGGCAATTCTACTGTTGGCCTTGGAGTTTGAGTTTTCTTGTAGAGCCCTATGCAATTGCTGAGTGTAACTCTCTAGATCATCTGCCAAATAAACATAATCTTTGAAGGTTTGCATGGTAGGTGTATTGGTCGCAACCACTGGTTTTCCCATTGCCAGATACTCATCTATTTTTCGAGGATAATTACCTTTAGACATTGTATTGAGCTGCTGTGGATTGATGGTTACATCAAAAGCTTTGATGTATGCAGGAAGATCTTCAGATGGTTGGAATCCTAAGAAATGTACATTGGTTAATTGATGAAGTTTACTCTTCTTGAAATCTTTATCTTCAGGACCTACAAATACCCATTCCCATTGAGTGTTATTACTAGCAAGGTTTTCTAAGAGGTTTATATTTAGCCTTCTAGAGGTCAGTAGGCCGACGTAGCCAATAATAGGTCTAGATAACTGTTTGAGATAAGTAGGTACAGTTATTAGCTTAGCTGGATTAAATGCGTCGAGCTCACAGCCCTGCCCTACATAGTGTGAATTCTGATTATACTGTTGAGCATATTCTTTGAGATATTCAGAATTCGAAGTGATGAGGTCTGCCTTCTTGATAAGTGCCGCTTCGGCTCTTTTGCCATGCTTTTTAAAATACTTTTGAGAAATTAGATAATCTCTAATGTAATAAATAAAAAGTTTTGGATTCAAGAGCTCTTTCAGATAGTGTCCCATAAACATAGAACTGTCATTGAGTAATATAAACTTATCGAAGTTTAATAGTTTGAGGTAGGTTTTGATGGCATTCGCCAAACGATAGTTATTCCAATAGTTTAATTTTTGGAAGAGCCAGTAGGATGGAACCCAATTAATTGACTCCGTGATTATGGGTGGAGTCAGTGCCCACAAGTTGGGAGATATTTGCTCAAGAGGTGGCTTTTGACCATTGAGCACAGCTATTCTATTTCGAGCGATATTATTTTTCTCTCTCTTTAGATATTCAATTCTACTTATTGGTCTATTGACATACAAGACGGTGTAGTGCTTTGCGAACTCTAATGCGAGATTCTTACAATTGCTACCTAGTGAAGTATCCCAAGATTGGAGACCAAATATAACCATGTATTTTATTGTATCCATATCTAAGCTTTAACATAGGTGTTAGAAATATTAAGCCATGTGATAAGTTGTTGATTAGTAGGTTTTTGAAGATTGTTTTATGCTAATTAAAATCCGTATTTCGGAGGTTTTCCGTTAGATGGAATTTAGGAAACTAGCCAATGGCTCAGATCTTTTTGAATGAGTTGCTGGAATGCTTGTATATCTTGGTAATATACTTTTTGGAGCAGTTCTATCCGAATACTATTATCGAGAGGAGGACGTTCGAGATTTTTACTCCGAAGTTTATTTAATAAGTTTTGCGTCTTAAAACTACGCTTTAGCTTTTGTAGTAATAAAGGTGAAAAACGTTCTAACCATTGTTTTAGGATACTTTTTTGTCCAATAAATTTATTGATAAACTGATTCTTTATTCGACCTGAAGGATTGTAGCGAATGTCTAAGTTGGGTTCAAAAGAATTGTCTACCTCCAGAAAATCAAAGATTTCTCTTATGAAATTTTGTGGTGTTGCCTTAAAATCGTCGTATAGTAAAATCTTAATTTGTTCTCTAGGAAATAACTCAAAATACCGATGCATATGCCTGTAGTAAAATCCTTCTTGAACAAGATCATTCTTTTGCCACCAAATACCATTACTATTCAAACAGTCTTCAAATTTATCAGACGGTGC
>JAKVCT010000505.1 GCA_022448995.1 Saprospiraceae bacterium | reverse complement strand
GTCGGGATTCACTTGCCTTGCCCAACTCACCGGAAAGAAGCTTACCTGGGTGAGGTTGGAATGAAGTTAAATATATCTAACCGTCATACCTCTGGGCGCTCGGACCAGTCCGGCCCTAATCCGGGCCGGGATAACCTAATCCCTCATAACCTGCGGCTATTACCTCAGGAAGGGAAGGTTGGCTACGGGATTTGTGACCAAGTGTGCTTGTGGCAGTTACCTCAGGAGGGGATCGTTGCCTCAGGAGATGGGCTCTCCTAACCTTCATACATGTGGGCGCGACTGCCAAAACACATGGCATTCCTGAGATTATTGGTTCTTATTTCTTTGGGCTTGCACCCTTAGTCGTATTAATGTGGTTCAATTGGGAATTCGTAGGGGTTCTTGTTCCTTTATTTATACTTTATATACGATCAAAACGCTATTTTGAAAAATGGATTGACGGGTATACTGGAGATTGCTTGGGTGCAGTGGAACAGCTAGCAGAGTGTATTTGTCTTTTAAGTTATATTGGTTTATGGAAGTTCATGTAATTAGACACAGTCCTGTTAACTTTGATAAAAACAGGTGTTATGGAAGACTTGATGTACCTTTGGCTGATAGTTTTGAGGAAGATTTAAGACAGCTACAGGGCATACTAGATGATGATTATGACCTTATCTATAGTAGTCCCAAGACTAGATGTAGCAAATTGGCTATGGCATTAGGTGATAAGAACAAGAACATTAAGGTTGACGAAAGACTTCTTGAACTTGATTTTGGCGAATGGGAAGGGAAACTATGGAGTGCAATTGATCAGGATGAGTTAAATCATTGGATGGCTGACTTTGTTCAAGTAGCACCCAGTGGGGGAGAGTCGCTCAACCAAATGTTTGCTAGAGTATCTATCTTTATTGATGCTTTAAGAAATGAGAATCTTGCTAAGGTTTTAATCGTCACACACTCTGGTGTTATCAGATGTTTATGGGCTTACTTACTTGCTATTCCATTAGAAAATATCTTTAAGCTTCCTGTAGGCTTCCACGAACATTTTGTATTCAAGCTTGCTAAGAATCATAGTTTGGACGCTATCCTTAAACTAAAGTAGACGTATGTTCTATGTTCTTTTTCAGAGGAAAAAGATATGTGAGAGAACATCTGATTAGTTATCTTGCATCTAGCTATGTTAGCTTTGCAGCGCACTTTGGGGAGGGGACACCTTTCCTATTTGCTCTACTTTTGTGCCTCTTAGCACAAGCCTAGGCAGGATAGCAAAAGATGAGGTAAGATAAAATCCCTATTCAAATTGTAAAAAATAATGGAAGATATATTAGATACCATAGAAGAGAAAAAGCCCCAAACTAATTATAGAAAATGGGCTTTTAGATTTTTTGTATACTCAATAATTGCCAATCTAGTACTTTATTATAAAGTGGCCACTTTTGTAAGATCTCTTCATTCAGAAGAAGATTTAGTCAAATATTTAATGATTTTATCCATTGTAATTTATCTTTGTTTAATCTTAGGATTAGTCTTTATTGGTTTAATGTATACAAATAAAGAAGAAAAAAATTATCAATATAAAATTTCATTGTATGGAATTCCAATTCTAATAATATTGATGATTTTTGTAAATTTTGTTTAAATCCTCGCCCTTGTAGCAAGGCTACAAAGCTGTGCTTTGTCTTAATGCTGTTCAATACTATTCTATAAAAACCTAGGAACTATTGACGAAGTAACTATAAGTTGCCTCCAGTAGGAGACTGAATCTACTGAAATATCAGAGTTATGTGTCACATTTATTTTATGTTTTGCTATCTTTGACGCCAATCTACTTTAGAAGTTGTTTAAGTATAGAGAGTAGATGGATAAGATTCGATTGGAAAGTTTAAAAATTTATCTTAAAGAGGACTTTTAGTCCACGAATTTTTTGGAGAAATCCCAAAATAGATTGGCTCTACAGCCCCTTTTAGGACTATAGAAAATGAGAATAAAAATAAGAAATAAAATGTTACAAAATTATATCTCGTCTTTTCTGAGCAATGTTCCAGCAAACTGGCTACGCTTAACCACACATCGCCTTGATGTGTATAATGAAACACTTGCTAAAACAGAGTTTTTAGATCAGTTTGAGGCACTTTACAAGGCTCAACAAACCGAGGGCTTCGAGCAATTACCTACAGCTTATGATTACATTCGTTTGGGGCATCCTCTTTCTTGCGTACTTGAGTGGGCTATTGCTAAAACTTCAGGTCTGAAGGCTGAAGAAGTGATTAGTTTTTCCTCTCAAAGTATTGCTATTATGGCTATTCTGAGAAAGAACTTATTGGATCATCGTCCTACAAGAATTGTTTATCGTCACAGCTTGCCTACCTGCTTTGATGTAGAAAGTCT
>JAKVCT010000504.1 GCA_022448995.1 Saprospiraceae bacterium | reverse complement strand
ATTTTGTAACGAACATGATATAATTTAGAATCCTCTTCAGCATAAATTACCTCCTCATTAGATAACACAGTCTGTGCTTCGCAGTCCCAATTGGTCATGCGCAGGCCACGATAGAGATAACCTTTTTTGTATAAATCAACAAAGACACGTACGACATACTCTGAAAGTTTATTTTCCATTGTGAAGCGGGTTCTGTCCCAGTCGCAAGATGCGCCCAATAGCTGGAGCTGATTGAGGATGATTCCTCCATACTTGTCCTTCCATTCAAAGGCATATTCTAGAAATTTTTCTCTAGAAATATCAGATTTTTTGATGCCTTTTTTACGCAACATTTTGACGACTTTAGCTTCAGTAGCAATGGATGCGTGATCCGTGCCAGGAACCCAGCACGCATTTTTCCCCTCTAAGCGAGCTTTGCGGATCAATACATCTTGGATGGTATTATTGAGCATGTGTCCCATGTGCAAAACACCAGTTACATTTGGTGGAGGGATTACAATACTGTAAGCTTCTCTCTCATCTGGAGTAGATTTGAAATAGCCTTTTTCCATCCAGTACTGATACCATTTTGCTTCCGCTTCTTTTGCAGAGTACTGATTTGAAAGTGTCATTATTAAAAATTAAAGATTAAAAAATATAAGATGGTGATTTATCCTATTTATTCAACCATTCGTTTCATAAGAAACAGAATTGTATTCTGATAAATCAATGTCCACAAATGTAACAAGTTTTTTTACCTTTGTGAAATTAGTACAAAACTACTTTTGTACTTCAATTAATTTTAATTTCAATTAATTATACAGATTATGAGACTAACATTATTTGCAGGAATATTGTTCCTTAGTTTATTTTTAGTGGCTTGTGGTGGTGGAAAAGAAGAGCCCGAAGTGGTATTATATGATACTGATTTGAGTTCTTATGGTGTGCCTTTCAAAATTAAGACACCTTCAGAAACTCCAGATATGAAAAAAGATGAGTTTTTAGGAGAATTGGTGGGGCTGAGTATTTTAGATAAGAATTATTATGTACAGATAATGGTTAATCAAGCTCCTATGAAAGACTTAGCGAGTCTGAAAGCTGAGGCATTGGGTGATGTGAAAAAACTAACTGATGAGCAATTCTTAAATATTGTACAAGAGGATGAGAATGGCTTTATTTATGAGAAAAAGTTTGAAAATGATACTATTAAGTATTATGATTTTAGATTTGTGAAAACGCAAGGAGAAAAGCTATATACTATGTCTACAACTACTACTAGAAAACCACCTCATATTACAGAACCTTTAGGTAAAGAGAAAGTTTTCATGATTTATAAATCAATTGGAGGAGATCCAAAAGAACCTAAGAAATAAAACTATTTAGAAGAGAGTATTAGACTACCATAAATAGTCCACACAATAGCATAGATCATAGAATATACAAGGGTATCTGAATGGTAGAAATTGATAGATACCAGTAAAATAAATATGATAAGTATGATGATGTTGGTTAAATACAGAGAACGCAAGAGGGGATCATTAATACCTTTGGTAGCTTGGAGTTTGTTCCTTAATTGAGGAGCATCTAATATATTAGTATTTTGGCTCATAGATTGCGCTTGTATGTATGCAAATTGGGGTAGAAACAAATAGCCTAAACTGATTAGAATCATCAAGCTATCATAGAGTATTGTGCTTAGTGATATGGAAAATTTACTGTAGAATGGGCTAGAATGATCTATAAAAAGGAAAAATGCAATCAAATAAAGTATACTTGAAGTAACTCCTGTTAAGGTGAAGAGGTTGATAGGTTTGGATTCTTTTTTTCTTACCATGACATTGTATCTTAATTTTAGAAGTTATTTAAAATATACGAGATAAGTGACTAAAAATCAAGAATAGCTTGATTAGTGCCTCATTCTCTTGAGCAAAAGACCAAGGAGTCACTGAAGTGTTTATTCTTCGGTAGTCTGTCTAATTGATTGTTGGTTACTCTTAAGTAATAACTTGGTATTGAAATGAAAAAAATGGATGATTTGTTTGGAAAATTCCCAAAACTCTCCTTTATTTGTGTCAACGAAAGAAAAAGTTCTTTTAAATCTCTTATCAAGAAAGGTGGAGGGAATAGGCCCTTTGATACCTTAGCAACCTGCCGCGTATAATACA
>JAKVCT010000503.1 GCA_022448995.1 Saprospiraceae bacterium | reverse complement strand
CTCAGCGCAGCTAATGAATTGCCTCGCTCTGGATCGTATTTTCTTATCTATAGCGAGGCAACCCTGAAAGGCTCAGCGAAGCTAATTCATTCCCTCGCCAAATAATATTCTAACCTTTCAGATTAGGGTAACCTTTTTAGACAACCTCCTTTTTAAATTAAAGCGGATTGTGAACTATCATCAAAATCCATACAGAGGAAATATAGATTGGAGTCAATTTTCTAGAAATTATAGACTGGATTGGGACCTTATGAGCAATGAAGAAATGGTAGGAGTTTTATCAGAATCTCTATTATTAAAGTATGATAAAGTGCTTCTTCAATTAGGCTATGGTGAACCTATCGTTAAAATAGAGACCAAATTATTTATTGAATACTGGGAAGAAATATTATTTGTTTCATTTCAAGGATTTCCATTATCTACCATTGATGGTCTATTCTTTTTAGAATGGATAAAGAATCCTAAATCAATATATACTAATTTTAAATTGAGTTAAGGGGGATATTACACCAATAACCTACACCTAGCATCGCGTTTTACTATTTGGTCACAAAACCACTATTAATCGGGTTTTTAGATCAAAAAATACTCAAAATAAAAATGAAAGAAGAACTAGCTGAAAATTTATTTAGGCTTATAGAGTCCTTAGATTCTAATAATATGAAATTAGCCTTACTGTTATTAAAAAATAATCCAGAACTCAAAGCCTATGCAGATAGACGTTATGGAGAGATTCTACAATTATGTGGTAAAAAAAGCTTTCGAAGTTTACCAAAAATTTTTGAAGATGTTAGATCTCGTAAAATTAGAATTGGGACAATAAAAAATCATCAAAAACCTTTGCTTAGGATGTGGATGACCGAAATATTTGCAGATGAGGAATCACCTTATAATCAGCAGCGTCGTTTAAATACCACACATGAAATACTTATCCCTAATAGCCAGATATCTATACTCCCATCAACTATTGGTAAGCTTCCTATATTAAGATATTTAGACTTACCTAACAATCAAATCAAAGAACTACCTGATACGATTGGTAATTTGACTCGATTAACTCATCTAGGACTCTACAATAACCAGATTAGTTCACTACCAGCTAGCTTAGGTAAACTAAAAACGTTACAGAGGATGGATCTTAGAAAGAATCCTATCGCAATCCAAGAAATTCAGCAAATCAAAACTATATTGCCTGAATGTGAAGTGTTACATTAATTTATAAATGGCATTTGAGTAGGTGGATAGAAAATTTATCTCAGTGGATTAAAATAAACTGTAGATAGTTTTATAAAAAAAGCAGTTTGACTAAGCCCCTCGTGATTTACTTTGTTATATATCCAAAATATTCTGTAATTTCCATCAGATTTAATTCCCTTATCTATTTAACAGTTCGTAATAAAAGTTTTTGAATGACAAATATTTTGTAGCAAAGCTAATCCTCTGTTAAATAATATTTTAAAACTTTTATTACAAAGCATTTAACCCTAATTTTTATTCTATTATGAACCTATCGAAACTATTCGAACTTTCTTATCTCTCAACTGATGCAGGTATTTATTTTAATCGAGTCCTTTTTGTGAGTTATTTAGCACGGCATCCTGATCCTAAAGCAGCAGCGGTGCGAGACAGTTGTCTTACGTTTCTCCAGACAAAAGGTCGTTATTATGTAGGAAATATTATAAAAGCTAATGCTTTTTATTTAGAGCTTGGTTTACCTAAATTAGAGTTGCCAAAGTACCCTGACGATTATTTTAGTTGGATATCGGATTTTCGTAAGAATCTCCTTTCAAAGATTGAAGACAAAACAGTAGAACGATGGATTCTCGATTATGGTTACTATCTAGCTTCAATTAGTGGAGATATTGGCTTATTGCAATGGTCATTAAAATTAGAGATAGAGGCGCCCAATACTCTCAGTCAGACGAAGCAAATTAAAAGTCTTATGCTCTCTGCTCAAAAAGCAAAGATGTTGATGGGAGGACTATCACTTCTTCTCGGATCATCGGATGAAAAGTTTAGAATACTTTGGCAAGAGTGGAAAAGTCTAGAGAATCTGCTCGATCAGCTCTTAGCATTTGAGTTGCCTCACTTAAGAGATAAATTCCAGAAAGCATTGGACTTTTCTGAAGCACTTTTAGCAAAGTATCGAGAACGAGCAGAAGCAATTATCAAGCTACTATAAAACAATTTTAAGTAGGCTGTTTTAGTATTAAGTAAAATACTTGATAGTCAAATAGTTACAATAATATTTTAAAAAGAAATTTACTTCGTAGAGCCCTTCGGGGTTAGTTTCACTGAGCCCTTCGGGGTTGTCTGATGTTCCTAAATTGGTCATAGCTTTGAAAATTACGGAGTAATTTGAATTGAGCTATTTGTTAATTCTCAAGAATTAACA
>JAKVCT010000502.1 GCA_022448995.1 Saprospiraceae bacterium | reverse complement strand
GATTATATGGATTTGCGGTATGAGATTACTCGTGCAATCTATGCTGATTCGCTTTCGTCTAGAGGCTATTGCGTTGTCCAGCTAGATGAAAACAGAGTGGCTAATTTAGTCCGTTTCCAAGATCATAAGACTCCTCTAAATGGTGGGGAATTGCTGATCAAATATTTTTCTCCTGATTGGGATGTTCGAATCGGTGCAGAATCTTATTTCTTCCAAGAAGGCTATGCCAAAGATTTTGAACGTGCTGAATATGGTGCCCTGCGGGTAGATGCTAGTGGTAATAGTATTTTGGTGGGTTTACATGATGGAGATTTTAATGTAATAAACCCGTAAGCTGCGTTGCAGCTATATCCTTTTCTTCTCTATATTCCACTGCTACACTGCATCTAACTCGCTACATAGAGTTTTCTTATTGTAGAAACTATTTTAGAACAGGCTTTGGTCAGTAATTTTTTAAATAATATTATAAACTTTCCTTCATGAAAATCATACTCCTGTTACTAGCACCTTTGCTCTTACACATACCCAATAATCGAGTAGATATTTCTTGGTTAGATGGACGTTGGAAGGGCCTAGGTTATCAACCTGATGGTATTGAAAAAACATGGTCTGTTGATTTAACTTGCAATACTGAAAAAGAAGATTTTACTATCCAATATCCTTCCTTGGACTGTAGTGGATCATGGACAATAGTAGAATCGTTTGAGAATCGAATAGTCTTTAGAGAGAAAATTAAGAAAGGCTTGGATAAGTGTGTACCAACCGGTGTTATTATCGTTACTCGAATTAATGACAACTATATTTCTTACAGCTATTTTATAGAACGATATGGGAAGCAGTATCTCAGTTCTTTTTCGACCTTGAAACGTATATCCTAAATAAAAAAGCGAGTGCGATCTGGTCACTCGCTTTTTCTGCATTTAATCTATTGTATTCTGTCAAACTGAACGGTTTGATTGTCAATTTCTAATTTCAGATGCCAAGTTTTAACACTAACATCATACAATGGTGCAGCCAAAATAGGCAACTTGCTTGATCCTATGAACATACATTGCCCATCTGTTTTAGCTATACCCTGTCCGATTGTTTTTTCGCTACAATCGCCAGAGGCACCACCTTCATAATAACGTGCATTTCCTGTGGACTCAATATTAATATATTTAGTACAATTGCTCCCATCACTAGCAGCCCAAAGCCCTATATAATCTGAGTTTATATCTGTAATAGGCTCTTTTTTGCTACAGCCTGTAGAAACGAACAGGACTATACTAAGAATACTTATTAGTTGTTTCATCCTTATTATTTATAATGGAATTACTTAGCAGACATAAAAAGTAAGTTAGCTGCCAAATTTAATTTTACACTTTATTAGTGTCGCCCTCATTAACTTGGTGCTCTGTGAAGTTGTTTAAAAATGATCTGTCAAAGGCATTTGAAACGCTTATTTTTACTAAGAATATCCACTAAGTGGTTCATTTCATTGAATATCCTCTTGGATATTTACCCTGTGGGTGCATTACATTTCTATTATTTTTAGGGCTATCTTTTTCAAAAATGCCTTGACCTAGGATGAACATAGTGAACAGTGATGGCTTGTATCTTGAGAAAGGTAAAAGCTTCGGTACTCAAAACCTATTTTGAATACCATTCTTAAACAACCTCATACTAAAGGTAATCTTTTTTGGAGTGTGATTCCAATTTTCTAGCAGTTAACTCAAGGCAAATACATCTAGATCACCTTTATGGGTTCAATGCGTTTATCGCCAGTTATTCGTTATCTACCTATCAAAACCCAAAAATCCTTATACATTCGCGCTGAACAACTTTATAAAAAAGTGAATTGGTTATCAAATTTATTGTACATTCTGTTCATATGCTTGTCAAACTATTGTATTAAAATAAGAACTGTTCATATCGATCAATTGCAAAGAATATGATTCAAGATTTAGAACGAAGATTAGCTCAGCTAGATAGAAATATCCGTACCCTACACCTTTCTCACAGTCAGTTAGAAGAGCTTCCTGAACTCATTACAGAGTTTCAAAATGTCACTCGTATCGACTTGGGTTATAACAATTTAAAGAACTTTCCTAGACAGTTATTAGCCTTAAAAAATCTGAGAATCATCAATCTCAATCGCAATAAATTAGAGGAACTCCCAGAGGATCTTTATTTATTAGATAAATTACAAAGAATAGAACTCAACGCTAACCCTCTAAAAGGCTTTCCAAAGGAATTACTGAAATGCGTCAACCTCCGTTATCTTTCTCTCAATCGCTGCTTGATCGTGACAATTCCAGAGGAAATTGACCAGTTACAAAAATTACAGCACCTTCACATTCAACATATTTCTCTAAAAGCACTACCCAGAAACCTAGCGAATATTCCAAATTTATCTTATCTAGACATACAATCG
>JAKVCT010000501.1 GCA_022448995.1 Saprospiraceae bacterium | reverse complement strand
AGTTTAACAAACAATGTATTTAATGTCAATGTACTAAAATAGGTAGTACAAGGGGTGGTCTATCCTCTACCCTACTGATTTTTCAAATTATAGCTAAAATTATATAAAATGTCATCTTTTGAACGAAGGATTGAAATGCTTCGTTTTGGATGTTTTTTTGGGAAGTTCGATAAAATCTATAGCGAAGCATTTCAACCTCGAAGAGCTCAACACAGTTAATCCTTCGCCATTAAATTTTTAGATTATGACATTTTATAATGGTTTTGCTATATAACCAAAAACTATGGGCGCAGCTAAATTACATTCCTTGCACCAAGAGAGTTTTCATGTAATGTTGAATCTCAAACGGAGCTTTTCCTGTGGGAATCTTTATCTAAATGATTTTTGTAGGGATTGGCGACAACAACGGAAAGCCAAAAGTGGTGGTATCAATGGGAATCATCGGCAATTGTGGTATTTTCTATTGTCTATTTTGCCTTATGAAATGGATGCTATACGAGCGGAGAATAAACCACTATTTGAGCAATTGGATCGCAATGGGCATTATGCTTTATACACCAATCGTTGGCAGTTGCTCAGGCTAATTACAGGTACAGAAAAACCTAAGGAGGATGAGCAAGAAGATCAGATTATCCGACCTAGTTTATCGGCAAGGACGATTAATAATCTAATAGATAGACTGATGGAAGCTAATTTGATTGTAGAGAAGCTGAATTATACCCGTACAGGTATTTTGTGTAAGACAGGACAAGGTAATTTTCTGTTGATTCTGAATGGGAATTATATCCATAAATACAGCCATTTTGAGTCTGCTCAGATGAAGGTACAAAAACAAAAGAATAAGTATCTAAAGCCACTAAAATCCTTGGGAACATTGAAAGACGTTCAGCAACCCAGTAATATAAATAAGGATCTAAATAAAAATATTAATAACAGGCAACAGGATGTGGATAACGCTGATAAAATAATAAGGAGCGAGGTAAGCAGCAAGTCGTTGAAGCCAATTCCAAACATTTCAGCTAAAGTAGTTCCACAGCTTGCTGAGGATTCGGTGCTTATTTCAAAAAGCACATATTTGGATTTAATTAATACGACAAAAAGTAATTCTATTCCCAAAAAAGAGTTTTATGTGGCAGCTACTTGGGATTTGGCGAAGGAAATGCTTTGGCATGGGAAGAAGTACAATACAGAAGTGAATCGAGTTGCACAAGAATTGATTGAAGTTCATTATGAAAACCTAAAAAAAGGGCTTCATGAGTGGCGAGAAGAACAGGTAAAACGCTATAAACAATCCAAAAAGTATTTGGCACTCAGCCCATACAAACAAGCTGCTCGTGAACGCTTTATGCGAGAGAGCTATTTGCCCAAAGCAGATAAGACAGCTTTTGAAATACTGAGTTCAGCCATTAGGATACAGGCTAGAAATGCCCGTAAAAAAGGTTATACAACCTACTTCCCTACTTACTATTTTGCGAAAGAATTTGGTTTTGCGCACTCAATCAAATATGCCAAAATTGAGTGGCACAATATGAGACGACTCCAAAAATTAGGGACAAATGATCGGATTATTCAAATTGCCAAACTCAAAGTTTGGGTGAATCGAATAGTTGGGAATGTGCATGAGACCAAACGCAGAGAAGGGATTTATAGAGCTTTGGTAAATATGGATAAATCTATTCAGAAACTGGAGGAAAAGGCGACTCAATTTCATTGGGTTAAACCCGATGAACTACAGGCTTATATACAGCAGATTAAAGATTCAATCACCTTCAAAAATTAAGATGAATGGCAAGGACTAGAGGTCAATTCAAAACAAGCAAGTTTTCACATACTGCTTTGGTTATGTATCTCAAGGATGGTACTAAAACACTACCTTTTTACTCTAAAGATAATTCTCCTAATGATCTTACTAAGGGCATCGAAGGTTTAGAAAAACGGATACTCAGACCTAGAATCCATGAGGTGGTTTGGGGCTATATTATCGAGGTGGACACAGGGACAATTCTACATTATTATCATGAGAGTAGACCTTACAGGAGATTGGATCATGCCTGTTATAAGCAGTGTTTAGCTGACAATGATTTGAAATATAATTGTACTCTCTACCCTAATCAACTGATGCGAGAAAGGGGAAGAATAAAGGGTAAGCATTATTTTAATTTGACTCTGCAGGAAATCAAACAGCTTTTTAAAAAGCATGCTAAATTTATTGCTGAAATTAAGATTTGGTCGAGATGGGAAAAGGGTGTGCAGTTGGGGAGTATTAACTGGAAGGGAGCTTTGGAATTCTTCTAGCAATGAAATTTTATTGGCGCAGAGCTATCGATTTGCGCTCAATATGAATAAAAAGGGGCTGTCTAAAAAGGTTACCCTAATCTGAAAGATTAGAATATTATTTGGCGAGGGAATGAATTGCCTCGC
>JAKVCT010000500.1 GCA_022448995.1 Saprospiraceae bacterium | reverse complement strand
TCCCTACGTTTTTCGCCTCGTCCAGCATCAAAAATTCTTGTGAATTATTATAAAATTAATTATGTCCACCTACTTAATAGTCAACTTCTAAATTCCATTACAGATGAACTATAAGATTATATCCTTAATACTCTTTTGCGTTTCTATGTGTTATTTTTCAACACTTAGAGCTCAGTTTGAAGTGACTGCAATTGGTGCCAAGAAAAATGTGACAGACTTTGTGAAATCATACTTTATTGGAGCAGGTATAGAGATAGAACAAGCTTATTTCTTGGGGGCTTCAGAGGGACTGGGAGAATTCAAGGGCGGAGTAGATTTAATTGGAATGAAGGAAGGAATAGTAATGAGTACAGGAGAGTTAACACATATTGCAGGGCCAAATTTATCACCCAAGACAGGTAAGACACACAAACGTAAGGGAGATGAATATTTGAGTAAACTAGCTGGTATTCAGACGAATGATGCAATGATTATAGAAATTATATTTGTACCTAAACACGAGTATATTTCCTTCAATTATGTGTTTGCTTCTGAGGAATATCTAGAATTTGTGGAGTCAGGATTTAATGATGTATTTGCTTTTATTATTGCTGGAGATGATCATAAAAAACGCAATTTGGCAATTGTTCCAGGAACACATGACCCTATTACGATTAATAATATTAACTTTTTTAAGAACCCTGAATATTATATCAACAACTGTCATATCCCTTCAAAATTTGCAGAGCGTATTGCTGAGATTAGAGCAAAGGCTCAGTTAACTGATACGATTATTCAGACTATCGATGGAGTAGATTATGCAACTATAAAACGTTATAATACAGCGGCATCTATAGTGACTAACCCTCAAAAGGAGATTGCTTACGATGGTTTGACCAAGGTCATACAAGCACAGACAAAAGTAGATATTGGCAAGCGTCATTACTTGCGTATTGCTATAGCTGATGCAAAGGATGGGATTTATGATTCGGCTGTATTTTTAGAGCGTGCTTCTTTTGTCAGTCACCAATCTCCTGACTTTAAGTTTGGGATTCTAAATCGAGACGATTATTATTACTCTTCAGAAACAGTACACCTTGATTCTCTAACAGGATTGCTAGACAGGGATAAGCTCAAAAAAGAAGTCCCTGCACCAGCAGATATCGATCCTAAATTGGAGAATGATCATTCTAAAATCTCAATGATTCCAAACCTAAGTATTTATTTTGATTATAATTCTAATGTCTTAACGACAGCCGCAAAAGATAATTTAGAAGCTTGGGTAGCTCAAATTAAGAAAGCCAAGCCCAAAAGTTATACGATTGAATTGGTAGGACACACAGACCATATTGGTACCAATGCACGCAATGATGTTTTATCCAAGGATCGGAGTCAGTCCACTACAGATTATCTCGAAGATTTAGGGATTACATCGGATCGGATAATACAAGATGCTAAAGGCGAGACCCAGCCGGTTGCTCCTAATCATTCGGTACATGGGCGCGCAAAAAATCGCAGAGTAGAACTGCGATTGATTCTAGAATAAATTTAGACATGCTCTAAGTAGGGAGGCTTATGCAAACAAGCAATATAGTATTTTCTAAGTACTTTTTCTCCCGTTTTACTTTCCACGTATTCCTCTTTGGATATGATATTGAGATGTTGTAAATTAAAATCAGTTTTTTTAATTAAATCCTTGAAAATTAAATCATTATATAAGGTGAATTGCTCTTGCACAAAGGGGAGTTTCTCCATAAAGGATTTATCCGCAAAACAGACTACACAAAATCCACCAGTATTTAAGACTCTATACAACTCATTGCAAAAAGCAAGAGGATCTTTCCAGAAATATAAGGTATTAACCGTTATAATCCGATCAATACTATTGTCTTCTAATGGAATATTCTTACCGTCATAGAGCTGGAAATCAATAGAATACCTTTTCTCAAGCGCTAGGGTACTGTCCTGTTGCTTAGCAGCCTGATGCATAGCTTCCGATATCTCTAAGCCCTTGAATAGGAGAGGACTAGCTTTCTCAAAATAAATAGGAAGATGTTTGGCACTACCATGTCCTATTTCTAAAACATGTTGGTTGGGCATTAGGTGGAGCTGCTCTATTGCAGCAAGGGTCATACTAAGATTACTTTCATGCATTCTATTGCCAACATCAACACCATGCTTACCCTTTGGGTGACTGAGTTGATTGCCGATTTCTTTGAGTTGCTGTGGAGTCCAAGAGGTATTCATATAACACTGAAAAATTTATTACAAAGTTTAATGATATTCACCCATAGAGTATTTAGGTTGAATAGAAGACAATTTATTGCCTAAAGAACTAATCGAACAAGATTTACTAAGTAGGTAGACGTAATTAATTTGTAGTTAACCCCGAAGGGCTCAGTGAAACTAACCCCGAAGGGCTCTACGAAGTAAATTTCTTTTAGAGTTTGGACAAA
>JAKVCT010000050.1 GCA_022448995.1 Saprospiraceae bacterium | reverse complement strand
AATTGAGTCAGGTAACTCATCTATATACATATAGCCAATATCTAAGGAGGTTTTCGAAAATAGAGTAATAAGCTGATCTTGTACTTTCTCTTGGTTTATACATCTTGAGATGAGCAATAAATCTTGATATTCTTCTAAAATCAATGCATTAAGATCTATATCCAAACCTTTAGCTAATTCATAAGCTAGATTAACATTAACTACCTTTCCTGTTTTCAACAATTCTTTTATCTTACTAATCCCGTCTTGCATTATTTATAGACTAAATACCCAAAAGTATGTTTACAAAATTGATTACAATCACCACAATCTTACTCTTAGCTAATATACCAACTCAAGCTCAAAAAAGCACGCCCGTTCTAGATAAAAAAATGAAAGAATTGGTAAAAACCACCTTAGAAAAGTGTCCCACAGAAAGTCAAGTTTCTATTGCTATTTTAGAAGGTTCGCATACTCACTTTTTAGGTATGATCCATAAAGAAGAGCATATTGAGGAGATTTATAATAAAAATGCTGTTTTTGAGATTGGTTCGCTGTCTAAAGTTTTTACAAGTACCTTATTAGCAGATGCTATAACTAAGAAGAAAATTAAACTCAAACATCCCATTAACAAACAACTTCCTGTTAAATTTAATCACAAAATTAAGCTTTCTTATCTGAGTTTAGCCAACCATACTTCTGGCTTAGCAAGATTACCTGACAATATCTTTTTACTCGATGGGTTTAACTTATCCAATCCTTATGCACATTACGGAAAAGCTCAATTACATGATTATCTAAAAACCCAGTTACAACTTTCTAAACAGAGTATCGGACAATATAATTATTCAAATTTAGGTGCAGGTTTGCTTGCTCACAGTTTGGAAAAACTGCATAAGAAAACCTATGAAGAATTGCTGCAAGAGAAAATATTTAAACCTCATGGAATGAAAAATTCTACGACCAATAAATCTTCAATCCAAGAACAACTAATTGCAGGTCAAAATGCTAAAGGTGAAACCGTTTCCAATTGGGATTTTAATGCACTAGCAGGTGCAGGTGCTATCCTATCTAATGTGGAAGATCTGAGTCATTTTGCTAGAGCACAATGGGATAAGAAAAATTCAGCTATCCAGTTAACACAAGAAGCAACACATACTATAAATGAGAAGATGGCGATTGGCTTGGGTTGGCATATTATCACTACAGAAAATGGACCTGAGTTTCTATTTCATAATGGTGCGACAGGTGGCTATTCTTCGGTTTGCATTGTCAACTTAGAGAATCAATCTGCTGTGATTATCTTATCTAATATTGCGCCTAATCCACAAACAGGTTCGGTATTAGATAAATTAGCTTTCGATATTTGGGAACAGGCTCAATCTTAGGACTAATCTTTGAAGTTTCCTATTTGCTGTTGTATAAAAATAATGCTGCAGTTGAGCAATTCCTCTCTTAATGCTTCTATTTTTTGGGGATCAATGTGATTGTCAATTACCTACAAAAATTATGTTATAAACTGTGAAATATATTACTCTTCTAAGTTGTCTTTTTAGTCAAATACTGTATGCACAACATACTGTTACCAATAAAGAATTCAACCTAACATTCACCTTTCCAGACACCTATGAGAAAGAAATTGATGAATATCAGTATCAAGAAAATGTTACGTATACTTGTACCTATGGAGACTTCTTTCTTATGGTAGAAACTGCAAAGTATGACTCAGCAATGTATCATTCAGAAGCAGATGGGAATATTGACTTTGATTTGCATTATACCCAAAAAGAATTTATCCAATCTACTCGTGCAGTAACCATAAGTTCTGAACCCATAACTATTTTAGGATATCCAGGAAGAGAATTTTACTATAAACATCAACAACTTGATCAAGTTACTTTTAAACGTGTGTATATTATCAAAAACCAAGTCATTGAAATGACCGTGATAACTCCTCCAAACCTTGCTTTCTCAAAAAGAATAAGACATTTTTTTAATACACTTTCCTTGATTGATATTCCTAAAAGAAAGACTCCATACATTACTTATCTTTCAGAAGAAGAAATTAAGAATCGCCCCTATTCAGTTGATTTCTCAGGAGAGAGCGAAATTACTAATAAAGTTGTAGATGACTACCTTGATAAAATTCAGGTACTAATGGAATCAAGATCTTTGGGAGATGCTGAGAGAGAACGATTAATGGTCATCTATACACCTATTTCAACTAAAAAAACAATTGATGATCGCAGAAAATGGGTGCAAGACCAACTTAATCAGGTTCCACGATTTAAGATAAATACTGAAATTATTTCTACCACAGAAATTGAAAACGGGTTGGAATTTATAATAGAATATGATCTTATGGGAAAACGGGTATGGGATAAAAGAAGAGTCTTTTTTAATAATAAAGGCTATTATACATTAAGCTCTATTCAACTAGCTGGATCCTCTGAAAGTAAAGTAACTGTTCGCTTTTTTGAATCATTCAAAACCAAATAAAACATTAACCCCTACTTAGGGTGGTTTGCTTCGCTGAGCACTTCGTGGTTCTTACGAATAAAGACTTTACAAAACTCAAACAACCTTACCTAGGGTGATTCAGTATTAAGCATATTTTTCCCTCACCTTTTGCCATTCTACGTAAGCTTGTACCAAGAGGTACAAAGGCAGAGCAAAAAGAAAAGGTGACCAAAAAACCCCGAAGGGCTCAAAAAAGCTAACCACACAGTGCTCAGTGAAACTATAAACCTATAAACTATTGGTTAATTAGAAGCAAAGCTAAATTTCAATCTCAAAAAGAAAGCCTGTAAAGGACTTTTATATCGCCCATTTTCTTTAGAAAATGTAATCTGTCCAACCAAATCAAAATCCCAATTATCTTGAATAGAATACGTCAACATAGGACTCAGAAATAAAGCATGTGACTCATTGGGACTATACACTGCTGAAAGTATTCCACTAAAAGCTGGCGAAAATGGATAAGATATCGCCGTAGAAATTGCATAACGATAAGGATATAAAATCTTAGCTGATAACTGAAAATCAAACAACCCGCTAGCACTTCCACTCATTACGCCATTACTATTATATAGAAATCCACCCGAGACAACTAAACTGTTAGAAAACATATAACTCGTGCCCAAAGTTGCTGCAAAACTATGTCTCCTAGTTGCTGCACTATCTAGATCATAGAAATAAGAAAACTCCCCGTCAATTCCTACTGTTCCGATTGAACCAACCCAAGCACCACCTGCTACCAAATTCTGTTCACTAATTCCTGCTAAAACCTGAAAATCATAATTCCATTTATTAAACTTGAATAGAAAAGCAGATTTCATTCGTCGCCAATCATCAAAGGTATTAACTGCAAACTCAATACTCGAAGTATAGCCCGTATAGTATCTTATCAAAAGAGCATCAGTTCCAGGACGTTCCTCATAATCAAAATCGGTAAAGCTGAATGCATTAAAAATATCGTTGGGATTCCATAGAGAACTGACCCCCCAATTGATGCGCTGTCGCCCTAAGGAAATCGACCACTTTTCTGTATTATAGGCTAAATAGAGACGATCTATCTTGGAATGAATAACTGCTGATTTAGTATTGAGCCAAGTAAAAGATAAGCCACTCAAATCTCGCCAAGAAAATTGATAGTTTGGATCAAACAATCGAACATTGTTGGTATCTAAACTCTCACTGTAGTTACCTCCATTACTATTGATAAGTTTGACAGATTCCCCCATAAAAATTCGATTACGCAAAGCTGCACTAAAAGTAAACTTATCACTGATGTACCAATTCAAATTCAAGCGATTGTGAATCAAATTATCAAGCAATACTTCATCTTTCATCAATGGATTGATACTATCAATAGCAATAATCGTTTGCATATTTTTTAAGTAGCCCGTTAGTTCTACTTTCTTCAAGCCCTCCTCTCCTACTTCTGTTTGTAAGCTATCTGCCTGTGCCTGCACAGTAGTCAAACACAGACTACACAAAAGGAGGACTAATATAGTCCCCCAAGATAAATATCTACTTGTACTCATCCGAAAAGACTTTACCATCTACGAGGGTTACCACACGTCTTGCTCGGTCAATCACACGCTGATCATGCGTAGAGAAAATAAAGGTAATATTCTCCTCCTTATTCAATCGAGCCATGATATCAAGGAGATTAGCAGTAGATTTAGAATCCAAATTAGCAGTAGGTTCATCAGCCAAAACAAACTGTGGTTTAGAGGCTAACGCACGTGCTACAGCTACACGCTGTTGTTGCCCACCTGAAAGCTGAGCAGGTCGATTATTCATCTTATCCCCTAGACCCACCGACTCCAAAAGTTCTTTGGTTCGGCTATCCATAGCTGCTTTTTTCTTTCCTTGCAACAGCATTACGAACTCCACATTTTCCTTCGCCGTTAGTACGGGAATTAGGTTGTAGGCTTGAAATACAAACCCAATATTATTTCGTCTAAACTCTATCATTTTACCATCAGAAAGAGTTGCAATATCCACTCCTGCAATCTCAATACTTCCTTCTGTTGGTCGATCTAACCCCCCAATTGCATTCAGCAAAGTAGTTTTACCCGAACCTGAAGGTCCTACAATAGCCGTAAATTCTCCTGCCTTAATTTCTAAATCTACTCCATCTAGTGCATGAACAGGAATAGTCTTAGGATTATAAACTTTAGTAACACCTTTAGTTGTAATTACTGTTTTATTATTATTATTTGACATAGTACTCACTTTTAAATTATACTTATTGCCGAGGCTGTAAAGTACCTCGACTTTGGATCTCAAACTAAAATATTTATAAAGGAATCTGTAGTCCATGAAGAGTTAGCTTCGCTGAGCCCTTTGGGGGGTATAGAAAAGTATAAAAAATCACGGACTACTAGGAATATAGATCCTCCATAAAAGCATCCTATCTTAAAATCATAATTGTCGAATCGCCTCAACTGGACGTAGTCGAATCGCTTTGTAAGCTGGATATAAAGCGGCTAAGACTGCTGTAAAGAATACAGATATAGCTACTTGTATATAAGTATTAAACTCAAGTTCAGGATAGATAATTTCTCCCATACCAAACTGCTGCACACCACTTGAGTAAGAGGACAGATCAACTCCAAAAGTCCCAAAATATAGTATTGTTATCCAACCCAGAAAAACGCCAATAGGTGTGGCAATCATTCCTAAGTACAAAGTTTCTAAAACAATCATTCCAAAAACTTGTCGGCGCTTCATCCCCACTGCCATCAGCATTCCCAATTCTCGTAAACGTTCCAAAACTGCCATTAACATCGTATTGATAATCCCAAAGATTAGGGCTAACATCACAATAAATATGATGATATTAGTAGAAACTTCCATCTGTGATTCATGGAGATTAATGCTTGGAGAAATCTCTCGAAATGTTTCTGCCTTGGCAATAAAAGGATGGGGCAATAAGCTATCTTTTTTACTAATTGTCTTGGGAGGAATGATTAGCATAGAATCACCTTGCTGTACCGTATCAGCTAATAAGGTTGTAGGATCTACTAAACACTGTTCTGGCATTTGCATATTTAGCAAGCTTCTAGTTGTGTCTACATCATCTATATCCTTGACTAAGATAGCAATTTCATGTGCCTGATTATTTGGATCAACTGCATCTGAGAAGAAATTAGCATTCAAAGTTTTTTGTTCAACAAAAACCGTTACCTTATCCAGAGGTCCATTACCCGTTTGATAAATTCCTACTACCTTAAATCCCATTTCAACATCTTTTCCATCTATGTTGCGAAAACGCAAACGCAGCTTATGACGTACTTTTATTTTTAGACGTTCAGCCATATTCTTACTCACCAAAATAGAAGGTAAGCGCTGTTTTTTATCTGTAAAATACTGGCTTTTCTGACGTTTATCAGAGATACTATCTTGTAGCTGCACAATCTTCTTATCCAACTGCGTTAGGCTAGCTTCAGCTTTAGGATCAACCCCTCGAATTTGTACACCGTCCACTCCTCTTGCAGAAATCAACATTCCACTTATCAGAGTTCGAGTACCCGCTTGAACTACTGCTGGATTTTGTTCGACTGTGGCAACTAACTGATCAATATCTTTTAGATAATACTTAGCTTCCTTATCCTTTAGAAAATGAGGATTGTGGATTTGTATATGAGATAATTCGTTTTCTATACTACTTACAATAATACTATTAACCATTCCAGTGGAAAATCCCACCAAGAATAAAACTGCCCAAACGCCAATAATAATAGCGCCAATGACCACCAAGCTCCGTGTTCTACTACGCCAAATATTTCGCCAAGCTATTTTAATTAACATAATTTTATTTTTTAGGGGGGTGAAAAAGTATATTTGATTATACTCTAAGAACGCATAGCCTCTACAGGTTTCAATCGCCTGATTTTCAATAGAGGATACAAGGCTAATAAGCTCGTAATTATAAAGACTGTCAGTGCCTGTTTGAGAAATATGTCAAAGTCTAGTGAGGTGATCAATATAGGATTGATCCCATAATCCTCATAGATAGTTGCTATTTCACCCGTCAACTTAATCGGGTTGTTGTACAGATAATAAACTAAACCATAACCTCCTAATATCCCTACAAGTGTTCCTAAGAATCCAATTAATACAATTTCTAACCAAATACTTATAGTAAGCTGTGTTCGCTTCATCCCAATAGAGAGCAACACACCAAATTCATACACGCGTTCTTTGGTCATCATAAGCACTGTTCCAAAAATCCCGAATGTAATGATTAGATATAATATGAACTGTGAAACCTTACTTCCCCCTTCATCCAATTCTCTAGTCTGTGTTAATTCTGGCAACATTTCTTCCCAAGTCATCACATCATACTCCGTTTCTGTATCCAAATCAGCCTTTAGTGTTTCTACGATCTTCGGAATATGGTTCTTATCGTTGATCTTGAAGGCTAAGGCAGTGACTAAGTTCTGACCATCCTCATTCAGTGCAAATAAATCCTGCGCACATTTGAGTGGCATATAAACCATTTTGCGATTCTGATCAGGTGATTTAAACTCTAAAATTCCCTTCACCTTATAGATCCCGTCTGCATTGGTTGCACGATAGCCTTGACTAATAAAGACAATAGAATCTCCTATGGTTAACTCTAATTCTTCTGCCAAACCTTCTGCAAGCAAAACAGCATTATCTTCAGCTTCCAAATAAGCACCTTCTATTAGTTTATCTGCTAGCTTGGTCAAGTTATTCTCTTTTGTGGGATCTATTCCCACTAATAAACCTCCCTTTGTTTCTTCCTTGTGCGAAGCTAAGACAAAAGATTCTATACGTGGAATCACTGCTTTTATATTAGAAACTTTCTGATCTAAGTTTTGGAAACTTTCGTCAAATGAAAAAGCTTGATCTATAGAACGTTCTTCCCAGTATCCTTTCTGATGTACTTGCACAAATCCAGTATACCCATTCACTACACCATTGATCATATTGTCCCAGACACCCCGCTTTAGAGATTCCACCGAAACAGCCGCAAAAACGGCGATGAAAATTGAGGTTGCAGTGATGATTGTTCTTCGTTTATTGCGCCAAATATTGCGCATCGCTAGTTTGAGTAACATTAACGTACTTTTTTCATATTTTGAATAGAAAAGAAACTCTCAGGATTATCCACCCCAAACTCCAACGATTCATACTCCATGATGGTACGATCTCCTTTTTTTTCTTCAGGTATAATTTCTATAATTGAAGGTAGATAGCGGTCACCAAATTTTGTAATATTCTTACCTAAATTCGTGTTGACTAGATAATCATCTTCATCATAGAATTGAGTCTTCATCCGTATAAAGTGCTCCTTGCTCACCCACATAATAACCTTTCCCCAAACAATAGAAGATTCAGCTTTGGGTACCAATTCAATCTTGTAACAATCTCTGTCTTCTATTTTTTCACTGGCCAAGATTTTGTGATCGTAGTCATCTACAATAGAAGATTGACCTACCAAATCATCGTTTGTAAGATCTGATCCCATCCAAGATTGAGACATCATAGATGAAGACATCTTTATTGTACGACCAATATTAGGACGCCAACTCCATAGATCTTTCTCTCGTTTCAGAAAGGACATCCCCTTATCCCTAGCCGGTGAGGTGATCAAAATTAGATAATAGTCGTTACCCCTACTCCAGGTCTTTGTGACTATTGTTCGCTGCCATTTGGGACGAATAATGGTCATTTTCATAACGCTTTTGCTACTTTCTCCTCTAAACTGAGTTTCTACTTTACGGAGAATCTCCTTGGAGCTCAGATCTTGAGCCGAGAGGCTCGGTAATACATTGGCAAGACAACATAAGACTAAAATATATTTAAACATACCTATTAAGTTTTTATGATGATACATTATCTAATAGTTCGCATTTTTCAATAGTTTGTATTTTTTAGCTTTTCAGAGCCCTTTTAGGGCTTCCTAAAATTAAAAAATCAACAAACTATCACTTTCTTATAACTAATACTCATGACAAACACTTAGCACTACATCCACCTTATCCCCCCCTTTTGTAAAGGGTTGATTACTACTTAGTAAGAAATATACCTGAATAGCCTATGGCTCTTCATATAGTTGATAGTCAGCATTATATAAGAATCAAATTATCACAATAACAAAACACTAAACATTGATTGAAATCACGAAGTGCTCTGCGAAGCTAACCCTTCATAGACTACTTACATTTGTAAAAATGTCCAGAGCTATTGCTCATTCCTAATACACATAATTCCTATATATTCTTCAGTAAATTAAATTACTGTCTTTCTACCAATAAGACTAAAATACCCCTATAAAAGTTCATGACTTTTTTATGAAAAAATTAAAATTTTGATTTTGTGTCAAAGGATATATTTGAGAACTATTTATTTTAAGTGAACTAACTATTTATAAATGAGCATTTTAACTACTAACCCCTAATTTTTTGCCTTGACCTTGTTTAAGAATTATATTTTAGCAGAAATTTGAAGGATTTTTATGAGCTGAGATATAAAAAGAAAAGATGAACCCAAAATATTATTTGAATTCATCTTTTAAGGAAGAGGATAAAAGTAATCGTAGAATAGATGTAGAATGATTTTAGCCAAATTCAATGATTAGGACATAGCTGTAGTGGTTGGACTACAGCGAGGCTCTGTGAAGCAGGAGATGGCTTAAAATCGGCTAAAGATAACTACGATAATTATTTGGACTGTTACTTAATATACAATACTTCAGAATAGATATTGTACACAAGTGTATAGAATATATATTCACTAGTCCTATTTAGCTAAATAGGGAGGCAAAAGCCTACAGCCTACGCAAAATACAAGACTTATCGTTCTACAATACTATGTAAACCATTCACCACTACACCTTCTTCATTAGAAGCAAATAAAGGAAATCGCTCCATGTACACATTCACCTCTTTGCGAACTTGCTCAATAACCATTTCATTATCAATATTGGTCAATACCCTATCGATCCATTCGACCACTTTCACACAATCTGCTTCTTTAAATCCTCTAGTCGTTACGGCAGGAGTTCCCACACGCATCCCAGACGTTACAAAAGGAGAGCGAGTATCGAATGGTACCATATTTTTGTTTACGGTGATATCCGCCAAACCTAAACTTGCCTCAGCCTGCTTCCCATTCACATCCTTGGTACGTAGATCAATTAACATTAAATGATTGTCTGTTCCTCCAGAAATCACCTTATAACCGTGCTCTACAAATGCTTTTGCCATAGCCTGTGCATTTTTCCCTACTTGCTTTTGGTATTCGACAAAATCAGGTTGTAAGGCTTCATAAAAAGCTACTGCTTTAGCTGCGATTACATGTTCTAGAGGTCCACCTTGAATGCCAGGAAATACACCTGCATTCAGTAAAGTAGACATTTTCTTTAAGCGACCACTTTTCTTAAATTTTAGTCCAAACGGATTTTCAAAATCTTTACCCATCAAAATCATACCTCCTCTTGGTCCACGTAATGTCTTATGTGTAGTAGTCGTTACTATATGGCAATGCTCTAGAGGACTGTTTAGTAATCCTGCAGCAATCATTCCGGCAGGGTGTGCCATATCGCACAACAAAATTGCCCCAATCTTATCTGCAATAGCTCTAAAACGTGCATAATCCCAATCTCTAGAATAAGCTGAAGCCCCACAAATTAGCAACTTGGGTTTTTCCTCCAATGCCTTAGCTTCTACCTTATCCATATCTATACGTCCAGTCTCTTCTTCTACACCATAAAACACAGGTACGTATAGTTTACCTGAGAAATTTGCAGGAGAACCATGTGTCAGATGCCCACCGTGTGCTAAATCAAAGCCCATGACTTTATCGCCAGCTTTTAGGACAGTCAAATAGACTGCTGCATTGGCCTGCGCACCTGAATGAGGCTGTACATTTGCGTACTCCGCATTAAATAATTTCTTAGCTCTGTCTATAGCCAATTGTTCGATTTTATCAACTACCTCACAACCTCCATAGTAACGTTTACCAGGATACCCTTCTGCATATTTATTGGTCAAATGCGAGCCCATTGTCCGCATCACTTGCTCACTGACGATGTTTTCAGAGGCAATTAGCTCAATACCCGTACTTTGACGGTGTACTTCACTATCCATAAGTGCTTGAATTTCTGGATCTTTTAGCATTTTATATACGGTTTAGATTAAGAAATTGTGTAAAACAGTTTTTTAACAATTTCTAAGATTAAAATTAGTTGTAATAATCTCTAATGATTCGTGACTTTTGGTTGTTGAATACTCCCCTAAGAGCTTCAAAAAACACCTCCTCACGTATCATATACTCTGAATTACATTCATCTACTGAGTACGCTATAATCTATAGAACTATTCCCTTCTTTAAGTTATGGAATATGTAGTGATAAGGAATTATGTCCACCTACTTAAGTCTATAAATTTTAGAACAAATCTATCAATGAATATTCAGACACATCAAAGTTAAGAGTATAATTTTAGAATATTGACAAGTTGTTTGTTTTATTGTTCTTTTCTAGTTCATTTAGTTCAAAAAGGGACGGTCTAAAAAGTATAAGATAACTTGTCTCCTAGAGCCCTTTGGGATAGCACTAAACTTTTTACATTCCACATTAAAACAACATACTTCTCTTCTTAGTTCGCAAGTTTACTACTTAAACAAGCTTCAAAAGCTACATAAACACCTAATTATCAAACATTTTTACTTTTCAACAGGCTACTGTAATGTAGTGAAGTGATTTAAGAATTAGATTGGATGAAGAGCATTCCTATACAAGCTCACTCAATAAATCCTCTATTGCAGTATCCAATAAATCCTCTTTGAATAATAAATTTGGAAATCCTGAGATTTTTTGGACTTTAGCTAAGGCAAGCTCCAAATCAAAATCCTTTTGTTCCTGATACACACAGTACTCTTGAGCTTCGAAACGCTGTGCTAAATAAACTTGTTCTGTTTGTCCAGGAGTTGGGACTAATATGCTTTTTACATTACCAATACTTATATAATCCATCAATGAGCTGTAACCCGATCGAGATAATATAATGTGACTTTCTGTAATTTTCTCATTAAGTAAATGACTGGTTAGGTAATCATGTATTTCCAAAGTAGTCTTACTCGTCAACGAAGGTAAGGGGACATTATCCAGTGTTTTGCCCCGAACTAATATTACATTTCTCAGATCCAGTTCTTGTAATTGCTTTAGAATTATTTGTTCAAAAAAACTACGTTGTGGCTCTGGCCCTGACAATATGATTAACAAATCATATTTCTTAGGCATATCCAGTGGTTTCATTCTCGATAAGGGGCCTATATATTTCAATTTTGAAAGCTTGGTCTTGTGTGATAACCGACCTGCTAAACTAGGTTCTTGTTGAAAATCAGGCACCCAACAAATCCCGAACTTTTTGATATACCTATCATTGAGCTGTGCAAATAACCATTCTAACCAAGTATAAGGCATAGGAATACGCAACTGATGAGTCAAAAAAACACAGTGAATATCTGCTAGGTATACACCATAGCGATTATCCGATATGATGGCATCTATCTGATATTTTTTGATAATATTTCTGATAGACTTTCGTTCTAAGTTTATTGTACGCAACAAATGAGGAACTTGAGGGGCAATGTTCCTAACCATATTTTGTGTTTTATAACTTATATTGTAACTTGGTAAAGTCAGCGCAGAACAATCTGGGAACTCTGCACGCAGAAGTTGAAGAGCTTCACCATCTGAAGCCATGACTACCTCTATATCTCGAGCTAGTAACCGCCGAATAATAGGAATACAGCGACTAGCATGTCCTAAGCCCCAGTTGAGGGCTGCCACTAAAATGCGCTGTTTTTTTTTCAAAAGCAATTATTAATAATACTACCAATTAGGTACTATTCTATTAAGACAAATTAATTATACTATGAAATCTATTAAGAAAATTTTAGCTTTGGTAGCTGTTGTAGCTATTTTATCTGGAATGTCGAGTTGTACAGCATCTAAATGCAATTGTCCAAAATTCTCTATGGAACAAAGTAATTGCAATGATTTATTGAATTAATCTAGTACAAACATTCCCATTTTGTGTTTTTCCTGCATTAATAAAATAAAACGAGTAGTTCTATTTTTTTGTACAAACATGCTATTTTCTTGTTTTTGGTAATTCTTGAGCAACTTCACAAACTAAGCTAGAAAGTCATGAACTATTCTCAAAAAAATTCTATATTATTTGTATATCCATAGATTCCAATTCTCACAACAAATTTAAAGAAGTATCATGAAAGTTTTTAAAAAAGTTTTAGCCTTATTAGCAATTGTTGCAGTTTTAGGTAGTATGACAAGCTGCAAAGCTGGACAGGGCTGCCCAACATTCTCTATCGAAGCTAGTAAATAAACATGGGGCTTATTCCTTGGAAGCAACCTGATAATGAGCATCAATTAATTTTATATGGATTAATTGATGTTTTTTTTAGTATTAATTTTCCTCTTTCTGTAAGTTTTCTTTTTTTATGAATAGTTTGTATAATAATTAGTTGATTTTTTAACTTCACTGAACTTTTTATGATCCTTGCTTATGGGGTATTCACATTTTATACCCCCCAATCAAATTTATGTACAATATTTAATTTTAGCTAACTACTTATCACCAAACAAAAATAATCTTATGTCAAAAATACTTGTGACAGGTGCTTGTGGATACATAGGTTCACACACTTTAGTAGACTTGATCGAGAATGGATATGATGTAATTTCTGTTGACAGCAATATTCGATCAAAACCTAATATTTTAGAAGGTGTCAAAAAAATCACAGGCAAAATAGTTCCACACTATGCTATAGATTTATGCGATTTGGAAGCCACCAAAAGTATTTTTGAAGCAAATCAAGATATTCAGGGAATCATCCACTTTGCTGCCTTGAAGAGTGTGCCTGAATCGGTGGCAAAACCACTACTCTACTACAGAAACAACTTGAATAGTTTAGCTAATATTTTGGAGTGTATTGACTTGTATAAGATCCCTTCTTTCATTTTTTCTTCTTCTTGCTCTGTTTATGGCAACACAACTGCTCTACCTGTAGTAGAAACTACGCCTTTCGAGCAGGCGCAATGTCCTTATGCGCATACTAAACAAGTTGGTGAAGAAATGGTGCGTGCTTTTTTGCAAAATCATCCCAATAGTAATTCTATTTTATTGCGTTACTTCAATCCTGCAGGAGCGCATCCTTCTGCACATATTGGCGAAATTCCGCAAGCAGGTGCTTACAATGTTGTTCCAATCATTTTTGAATGCGCTTTGCGTATTCGTCCACCGTTTAAGGTAACTGGAAGTGACTACAACACACGTGATGGTAGTTGTGTACGTGATTATGTACATGTTATGGATGTAGCAAATGCTCATACACGCGCGTTGCAATACCTAGAGCATAAAGGGAATGAAGAAAATTGTGAGGTTTTTAATGTAGGAATCGGTGATGGGGTAACAGTATTAGAGTTGATTCAGGCTTTTGAGCGTGTTACAAAAGAAAAACTCGATTATTCTATTGGTAAACGTCGTGCAGGTGATGTTCCTGCAATCTATGCAGATTATACAAAAGCTGCTAATTTACTAGGTTGGCAACCAAAATATTCGATTGACGATATTATTCAGACTGCTTGGGCTTGGGAATTGAAAAGGCGTTCGTCATAATGATTATTCGTTCGTTGTTTTTTATTTTATCCCAAAAAAATAAAAAACGCTCTTCCAGATTTATCGTGAAAGAGCGTTTTTCATTTTATCCCAACAGTTTATCTCGACTCTTAATAAAATAAGGACTTAGACAATTTACACAAATATTTCGACCATGTGCACGCATTAATGTAGCTTTAGTTTCGGGATAGACCGTTCCGTATTTAGTCCAACAATCACCAGGTTCGTGAGATAAGAATGCACGACCACACTTCCCACATTTCACCACAAAATCGTCTTCTAGTTCGATATAAGCACGCTGTACACTTGCCCCTAGAGGTGGGTTTAGCTTGACAATACGTACCCGAATAGCTTGCATGGCAGATAAGACCACCTTCAAACGGTCAATGATCTTTTGTGCAATAGTTTCGATAAGTTTGACGGGTTGACTCATTACAATTTTGGCTACTCGATAAATGGTTTCATAATTTACGGTACCATCCAAATCGTCTGCAGAAGCAGCTCCCGAAAAATCTACATCTACATAGACATCTACTAAATACTCTCCCCCAATAGCCTGTTCCTCCGGATAAAATCCGTGATATGCATAAAAACGCATACCTTCAATAGCAACTATACTCATCTGAAATAAAAATTATTATCTATTGATCTGTTTTAAAATTGTTTTTGCTCGTTGATGATTGGGTTGGATCTCCAATACTCGTTTCAATAAGGTATTGGCTTCTGCCAACTGTTTCTGTTGTAAATGTGCACCAGCTTTATTCAACAAAGCAGTGATATAATCAGGATCTAAAGCCAAAGCTCGATTATAATAATCCATCGCCTTATTGATATCATTGCGTAAAGCATACATAAATCCGAGATTAGCTAAAGCTAACTTTCGGTCAGGATTCTCTTTCAAGACAAATTCGAAACAAGTTTTGGCTTGTTCGTGTTTCCTCATCTTCGCATAAGCTACTCCCAACTTCTCTTGAAAATCTAAATTATATTTCGATAACTCTACTGCACGTTCTAGAAAACTTACTGCACGCCCCAGATCTTTCAAACTAGAAAAAGCCTGCCCAATTCGATAGGCAGTCCATGCATCGTTGAGCGATTTGGGTGCTTTACTTGCTGACGATCTAGCAATGATATTGTAATTCTTAGTAACAAACCAATAATGTACTTGTGTTTCAAAATACTGAGGATCACTCGAACTTGCTCGGCTGATATAATAAGCAATAGAATCCAATACGACAGGATCTTGCATAAACTTATCGTACAATGCTAGATAACCACGCGCCATATCTAGGCTACTTGCTTTAGGGTTGGTCAAATTCTGCAGCCCCAAAAAGCGGGCAATATCCTCTTTTTCCTTTTCGCTGATCGGTTTTCCTTGAATTCCTACCGCAGTTGACTTGCTAATGTAATGATCCGTAATATTTATGTGTGGAATATCAATACTTCCCGATGGTGGCATATGACAACTTACACAGTCATTATTTTTGGTCATACGCTCTGCCTCAGTGAGGCGACAATTATTTATTTTCGTCAAATCATTTTTTGGTGTATGGCAACTTTTGCAAGAACTATTATACTGGTTTTGGTCGGTACTCTCAACACTATGGTGAGGATTATGGCAATTGATACAAGATAGTTGTCCAGACTTATAACAATCACTCAAACGCAGGCGATCTGCCTGTGACGCCATAATAAAACGCTCATGTGAGTTGCTAAATCTTGGTAAATAAACATCCATTACATCCGATAAAGCCATTCCTGGACGGAAATCATAGAAGTCTTTACCTTCCTTCAGTACACTTACCCCTTGTAAGTGACAACGTTGACAAAGATCCATCTGTAGTTCGATAGATAAGTTGCGTGGATTTACAATCGTATAATCAGTATATTGAGAAGTATCCACTAAATTTCCTGCTAGTTTTTCTTGAACATGTAGCTCGCCAGGTCCATGACAACGCTCACATTCTATCCCCAAAGGCATTTCTTTATATTTATTCTCTGATCCTTTGGTGTGTTTAGGAAAATGATTGTGACAAGTCAGACATTCAGTGGCAATTAGGCGACTAAAACGTTCATTTTTTTCTTCAAATCCTGGCGCTAAATCCCAACGCTTCTCTTGTGTATAAAATGTAATGGGTGCTTGGTAAACATAACCATTCTTATTGATCAAATGTGAGTTGGTGTGTTGCCCTGAACCAATAATATACGCAATTTTTTCAGTGCGTTGATGCACAGTATCCTTCCCTTTTAGCCTATATTCCTTGATATACAGTTCCTCTCCTACAAAATAGGGTTTGTAGTAATAATCATTGGCTTCGTCATAAACCACAGCATGCTTTCCAAAACTCGCTTTACTCTTTTGGGGTGTTGCCTTGTGAAACGACTGTCCCATTCCTGTATGAATATAGGTTTCATAAACATCTTGGTGGCAAGATCGACATTGATCCATCCCTACATAGCCCACTGCCTCATCAAGATTAAGGAAAGTATTGGGCGAGACTAGATTCTCCTGATTGATTTCGTCTTCATTGTTGGTGGTATTATCATTAGTACAAAAAACCAAAGTAAAAACCAAACTTATGAAGAATGTGATATAAATATAACGCATAGCTTATGTTTTGAACATAAATTTACTATTAATTCAAAGTAAGGCAATAAAAATCCTTAATTTAGAATCATCCTAAGCTTAACTTGACAATTAGAATAACAAAATATAAGGTAAAAGGCTTAAAAAAGAGATTTCTAAATGGTTGGGATCAATAACTTGGAATAGATTTGGCGCGAGATGTAGGATCATAAGTAGGTAGCCACAATTAATTTGTATTTAACCCCGAAGGGCTCTGCGAAGCAAATTCAATCAGCCTTTTTGTAGATAGGTTTGCTTCGCAGAGCACTTCGTGGTTCAGTATTAAGCATATTTCTTCTCTCACCTTTTGCCATTGCTGCAAAAGGTGACCAAAAGATCTAGGACTCGATAGAACGTCAGACAAAGAATAGTCCTCATTGACTGCTACTTCTAAAACTCACTTTGATCTTAAGCTTGTACTTGATAAACAGGCTTACAGGGCATAAATCGTTCAACCTTAAGTTTTTACATTGTTCGGACAGACGAAGCAGTTAACTTCGTTGAGCTCGCTATGGGCTCGGTTCCTACGGAACGTCAATTAGTTTCACTGAGCCTTTCGGGGTTAACAAAGTTAAACGTAGGGATAGCCGCGAAGCGGTCAGAGGCGAATTACCCTATAGTTTTATTTGCCTAAATTTAGGATCAGATACCCCTGAAGGATAATTTATAAATACATCTATATTATGACCTCCCTTAAATTGACAATCTTCTATCTTTATTATATTTGAAAAAAAAACATCAAAAGTTTCAAAAAAACCATTTACTTCAAGATTAGTAAATTCTATAGGTTTATGATTATGTCCTGAACAAGAAAAATCAAAGCCATTATTGATCTTGCAATTTCTTATTATTAATCCTTCGTAAAAATCACAAGCCTCCAGATATATTCTATTAAATATAGAATCTTTTATAATAATTTTATGTTTATATATTCCTCCATAATCAATAATTTTATCAATATTTAATCCACTAATAATTATACTATTGTAACAATCACATTTTTTTGAGAAATTCTTATAATATTCTGACAAATTAATTGTGTCCATCTTCATCATTTCTTTCAATTGCCCTATAATCTATATTATCTCCATCTATAGTTAAATTAAAAACTTGCAGAACAACCAGAACCTACTCTTAGGATAGAGGCTCTACTACCTCTATTTCGTTCAAGATCTAATAATATTCCTAAGTCTATTTGAGGACTTTAGCTTTGCTGAGTCCTTCGGGATTAGCTGACGTTCCGTAGAGTGCTAAATCAACCGCAAAATACTCAGCGAAGCAAAAACTTAACTACAATCAACCGAAGTTAGCATACTGCTGATCCCAACGCAAAACGAAAGCCACTAAATTTTGCAAAGCTCTATTCGTATTTCGCCACCAGTTTACAGACCAAACCGTATGAGTAATATAACCAGAATCCTCAAGGACTCGAATCTTGGCAGCAGCAGATTCATAATCAAATGCTGGCTGATCTTTGAGCCATCCATCACACAAAACAGCGATAGAAGCACTCTCTTTATTTAGACCATGAATTAGAATATCTACCTTTACTCCCTTATAAGTAGCATTAAGTTCTAACCTATTTGGTCGCAAATACATTAACAAATAGTTATATACTTGTTGCTGAAAAGCACTAACAGCAAAATGCTCAGAGCGCTCTTGTTCAGTTGATAAGGAATCATTTTCATCATATAAATCCTCTAATAAAGTATAACTGAAACTTTCTGAAGCACATTGTTTGTCCAATAAACTTGCTGTAGCTCTCAATATCTCTTTTTCAACTTCCTCTCCTTCATCTATCACATTAGCAACCTCAAATACCTCTTCTTCAGGTTCACTTTCCTCTGTGATACTAGCTTTTGGTCGTTTCAAACCTAAAACAGCTATTTGCTGTGCTAATTCTCCCAAAAATTCATATTCTTCAGCATTTAGAACTTCTGCATTATCTACAAATAATAGATCAAAGAGTGCATTAGATTGGCGCAATTGTTTTGCCCACTGAGGACTTGCCATGATAAAAGGAAAAAGACTCTTGAGGTTCTTCATTCCCAACCAACTAAAAATCTCTGTAATGGATTTGTTTTGAAAATAAGCACGTGCGTTTTTCAAAACAAAATCTTTCTCTTTGCGAATTCGTCTGATACATTCTTCCTGTTCGTTTTGGATCTTTTGCAAAGCACGTTTTGCAATCAAAGGACGCAGCTTATTCACAATATCCAAGTACTTTTCAACAGCTACTTCCTCTTCAGGTAAAGCCGCTGTATAGCGATCAGCTAGTAGATGATATAAATACCAACTACGGAAGGTTGCAGCCCAATTTTTTGGAGCAATCTTAGCTAAATGTTTAATAATTTCTTGAGCAGACTTACTTGCATTCAAAAAATGATTCTTCCAATTAGCATATTGTGAAAAAGAATTAAATCCATAGTAGATATAGCTCATATATTCCAAAATATCTTCAATATTGCTCTCCCACGCCAAAACATTAGCTATCTTATATTCAAATGTTTTCTGGAACAACTGACTATTGTTAAGATCATCAATCAATGTTTTGAATGCTTCGTCCAAGTTTTCTAACCTACGTCTAAATTCCAGACGAATTGGAATATCCAGATTCAGTTCATTCATTTTCTGATCTACCCATTTTGGAATCTGCCCTTGCCAATTTGCTAACTCTTCACTAAAATTATTCAACTTTTTATCAAAATCAGCAAGAGTACTCTGACTCCGAATATTCGGCAAAGTAGCCTTAAAATAAGACCGACCTGCATAAAATTCTTGTAGAGCTTCATAATCTTCATATAGTTTGAGTTTTGCTACACGAATTTTCTGGTGTTTCTTAGAAAACACACTCAATAAGCGCAAGCGAGCATTGGTTAGAGTACCTGATTTATCAAATTCATCTCCGTAAATTTCTTCGTATAACTGAATATCTCGAAGGATCGTATCTGATTTTTGACGAAGATCTTGTGCATACGTATTGAAATTGGCATCCAGCTCATCTGCATAATCGTTCACAAACTGTAAATAACGTTCTAAAAACTCTTGCAAACGACGCCTGAAGGTTTCGATTTGCTTATATAACTTTCGATTGGTCTCCTTATCCAGCTGCTGAAATAGATCCTCTTTTAGTAGAGTAAGAGGATGACGTGTAGTATTTAGCGGTTTATAAAGCAATTCACTTTTTTGGATAGATTTGAGCAATTCTTGATATTCTTCATCTGAAAACTCAAAACTCTTGGGATCTAGTTTTTTATAAAGTAATGCACGACTCTCTTCCTGTTGATAATTTAAAAAACAACCTACTACTGAGGTCCAGTCTTCCTCCTCAAGAATTGTTCGATGTAATGCACTGTGTGCCTGATCCAGCTTTTTGCGATTGTGGATATACTGATCCAATAACCAACGGTAATTAACAAAATTAACGTTAGACTTTTGTTTAATCTGCTCGGGGAGCTGCTCCAAATAATTAATTAGACGCTCCTTTTCTATAGACTCATCCTCGTACAAACTCAAGACACCTTCTCCCTTTAGTCCCAGTTGTCCAAAATGCTCTAGTACCTCCCTGAAAGAATCCTCTTTATCAGAAATCATCAAAATTTGCCCTCCGTCTGACAATAGACTTATTCCAGTTCCTGCTACTAAATACGTCTTTCCTGTTTTTGAATTTCCTTCTGCAACCACATCTTTATTCGCAAATAAATCTTGTACAAATTTATCTTGCCCAGCATTCACAGGAAGTGCAGACAAAGCAGTTTTCCACAATGTTTTGGTAGGTATACTTTTTTGGATAGGAACTTTTGGAGTAACAAGCATCTCTTCTTCCTTCTCGTTTTCCGTTTCTTCTGTAGTTTCTGCTTGAACAGATACATTTGGGGTATTTATCTTCTCAAAACCAGCTAAAACTGCTGAAAAAATCACCTGTCCTGCTTCCAAAACATTGGGTTCTGGACAAGTTTGATAAATAGCATCTTCTTCTAATTCAATAATTTCTACAGGAATTTTCTCTGCCAAACGTTTTGCAATCTTTTGGATGAAGGCAAAATCCATTTTACGCCCAATTCCCGTCATTTCATTCCAATGAATATCATAAGTTTGTTCCAAGTAATGCAGAAACTGTACATTTGTCTTAGCTTGACTAGTGGCACTTAAGATCCATTTTTTTTCATGTCCCTCCAAGGGCAAGACCTGAATATCCCAAGTAAACAAAGGTGCTGTGATGAAACGATCATTTTCTGTATCTTCTAATAAAACTAGTGGATAAGCAATCGCCAACTGATTATTTTCCTTTTGGTGCAATAATAAAGTCTGCTCAATCGCTTCTAATAAAGGCAATTGACCTTCTTGTGATTCATTAGTTGAAATAGAAAAATCTAAACCAACAGAGAAAGGAATTTGTTCCAATAAAGCATTGAGGATAGTATGTGATAAATCAGTCCCTAAACTGTCCAAATGTTGAATATCTAAACGTTGATTATCTAGGGGTAAAACACTAAAATAGGTATGTGGATTGCTAGTCATCAGCTGAATAATCTTAGGTAGAATAAATAATTGTCTATCTGCTTTTTGTTCTTAAGCACAATAAACAACTGTTTATCAAACATTTAAATAAAAAACAAAAATTAGACATTAAAGTTATTCAAGAATGAGGTTCAACGCATTTAAATGAATTTGATGCGATGAAGATGATTTTTAAATAACTTCAATTAAGATACTTTACCAAAAATAAAAAAGAACTTGTTTTTTACTAATAATAGTTCGTTGATTTTTTAATTAATCTCGAATCAGGATTAAATCATTTTCTAGTAACTTTATAAATACTTCACTATCAATCTTCAATTAAAATATCAATATCTCCTATTTCTTTTTTGCTTTATTCAAGCATCTTGGGGAATTGCCCAATCCTTGCCTAAGCTATCTAGAATTGGTAGTACCACCAATGAAGAATTCCAATCTATACATCCCCTAGAAAATGGACAATTGGCCTATATTGGAAATTTTCAATCCCAGTTAAATCTTGATAATAAGGAACTAAAATCTTATGGAAAAAGTGATCTTTTCATTTGGATAAAGCACAAAAAACAGGCAACTTCTTCTCTCCTACATTTAGGAAGTTTACATACAGATAAACTACAAGCGAGTGCATCAGATTCACAAGGAAATTTATATCTAGCAGGTACATTTAAGGATACATTGTATTACCAAAACAAAGCTATTCTCAATAGCTCAGAACAAGCAAGTTTTATTATAAAACTTAATCCATCATATAAAGTCATTTGGGCAAAAACTATAGACAACTCTTTTCAAGTCAGAGATTTATATATAGATTCCATGAAACATATTTACCTCACGGGCTTTTATTCACAAACTTGGAAATTAGAAAATAGAACATGGAAAGCGGCTTATGGGAATACTGTTTTTATACATAAATGGGATAAATATGCAAATATTCTTTGGACGAAGGAATATACTAAAACGTATAGTACAAAAGCTTATGGAAAAAGCATTGCAGAAGACGCTGATGGAAATATTTATGTAGCTGGTGAATTTTTAGGTGATTTAAGGATTGAGGACACTACTTTTCAGTCCAATCCTGCTCATTCTGATCTTTTTTTATCCAAATATCATCCTAAAACTGGTCAGTTGATCTGGACAAAACATTTCTCTGGGGTTTATGATGACCATATTGTTTGTTTATTATCAAATAAAGAACAAAACCTGCTTTATTGGGTTGGATATTTTGAGGGAATTTTAAACTGGGGAAAGGATAAAAATATTAGTGCCTTTCGCTACAAAGATGCCTATATAGCTTGTTTGGATACACAAGCAAACCTACAATGGAAAACTCAAAGTAATACCTATCATAGTCACTTGTATGTTCGAGATGCTATCTTTAGAAATAATAGTATCTACTTAACAGGTTATTTTGAAGAAGAAGCAATCATGGATACATTCGAGTTCAAAGGTATTGCCAAAACAGATGCTTATTGGGCAAGCTGTAGTAGCAATGGTATATGGACAAATTTGGAAGTTCTTAGATCTAATCAGAATATTTTTGGTAATGCAATTTATACCGATCAACAGCAGGTTTATATCGCAGGTGCATTTCAAGATACGCTCTACATTCCTCATCATAGACCCCAAATTGCCTTAGGTGCTTATGATGCTTTCGAAGCAATCTATACAATAACTAAAAAAATAGAAAAGCCTAACCCTTTTCCAATTCCTGATTTATTAGATTTTACAATTCAACCCAGTGATCACTCTAATTTCCTAAGGTTACTTGTCAATAATCCACCCATTGAAGGTCAGATAATTTGGAAACTCTACACTTTGGATGGAACCTTATATCTAGAGGGCAAAGGCAACAAAATCAATACTAAACCTTTAGAATCAGGAATTTATAGCTTGAATATACATTTGGGAAATTATATTGGCATAAAGAAGATTCAGATACAGTAATAGTTTATAAGTAGATAGCCACAATTAATTTGTATTTAATTCAATCAGCCTTTTTGCACTGCACTTTGTT